>NZ_JABWNC020000018.1:0-84724 GCF_013368855.2 Escherichia sp. 93.0816
GAGATACGCCAGTACCACCGGACGATGGTGGAGATACGCCAGTACCGCCAGATGACAAACCGGACCCGATCAAATACAACAACAACGTTACCTGGGATCAAGCTGAAAAAACGGTGCAAATCCGTAACGCAACATTTACCTACACTGAGAATGCGGATGGCAGCTATACCCTGACGGCAAAAGATGGTCGCCAGACAATTGTCAAACAGTGGAAGGTAAATGAAGGCAGCAACACGGCAGTCTTCGAAGGTGTTAACAAAGCGGGTGGAATCACCTGGAGCTACGACGACGAGGGTAAAATCCACATCACCAAACAAGCTGGTGTGGTGGTTGATGGAACCTCGGGCAACGACATCAAAGTTAGTGATGCCATTATTACCGACCAGGGCGGTAACACTGCGCTGAATGGCGGTACGGTAATGACCGTGGAAGGCGATAATATCGTTCTGAACAATGACGGTAAAACTACCGCGATTGGCGAAGGTTCCGTGGTGGGGATTCTGACGGGCGATGACATCACCATCAATAATAATGGTGAAACCGAAGTGGATGGCGGTACGGCCGTTATTGTTAACGGTAACAATACGACTATTAATACACAGGGCGATGCCATATTTACCAACGGTGGTACAGGTAGTCTGATTAACGGTGACGATGCCACTATCGATAATAAAGGCAATATGACCGTAGATGGTGAAAATTCGGCTGGCACAAAAATTATTGGTAACGATGCACTTATCAAGCAGGAAGGCGATCTTTACGTCAGCGGCGGCGCCCATGGTATTGACGTAGCGGGTAATAGCACCATCGTAAGTAACAAAGGCAATATTACCGTGGTGGATGATAAATCCATCGGCGTATTGCTGGATGGTAGTAACGCCACATTTATGAACATCGGTGATATTGCGGTTGGCGAAACAGGGCACAACGGAAATCCATTCGGTGTGCTGATCGACGGCGACAACGCCACCTTCGTCAACGTGGGGGATATCACCACTAATAATAGCGGTACTGGGATAAAGGTTGCTGGTAACGAAGGTAGTGTTTCACTTTCAGGCAGGATGTCTGTCAACGACGCCACAACCGGGCTGGACGTGAGCGGCAGCGATAACGACATCACACTGACAACCTATGAACTGAGCATCGCGGGCGAAAATGCGACGGGCGTAAATTTATCTGGCAACGGCAACAATCTCGAAATTTCAGGGGATATGAGCGTTGATGGAGTGAACGCGGTGGGAACCCGGGTGACGGGCGATGATGCAAGCGTTCTTCAGAATGGCGATCTTCACGTCAGCAGTGGTGCACACGGTATTAATGTCAGTGGCGAACGCGTCAAAATCGGCAATACGGGTAAAATCACCGTTGTTGATAAGGGGTCGAGTGGTGTCATGATCGACGGCGACGACGCGCAATTTATCAATATTGGCGAAATCGATATCGCGAAAAATGGTACAGGTGTAGCCATTACCGGCGATCGCGAGCAGGTTGATTTGCGGGGTGATATCAACATCATCCGGGAAAAAGATGACAGCGGGCAATTCCAGGGTGCGACTGGTGTCAAGATGATGAGCAACGGCAGCGAAGTCACTCTGGACGGAAACATCAATCTGATTTCCAACATGGATGATGACATGACCAGCATACCGTTGCCGCTGGATGGGATGAATATCAGCGGTGACAATAACACCATTAATTTGAACGGCAGCGTAAACTTTTCACTTAATGACGGTATGACTATCCCGGAAGACTCCACCAATATTCAGGGAATCAATATTATCGGCGCGGGCAATACCGTCAATCTTCAAGGCGGTATCAACGTTTCGGGGGTTAGCGGGAAACAGATGATTACTGGCGTTAACGTTTCGGGCGCTAATACCGTCAACGTTAGCGGTCACTCCACCGTGGACGCCAGTACGCTTCGCGGCGAGATTTCGCTTGTTTCAGCATCCGGCGGTGCATCGGTAACACTCAACGATGATTCGGTGATTGATGCCGCCGGGACTGTGTTTAATGTCAATTATGTTTATACCAATGCCATTCTTCTGGCAGCGGGCAACGGAACGCATATTGATAACCATGGAATTATTAATGCGACCACATCACAAGAGTTGATGAAATCTCAGAATGGAGCCTCGGTCACGAATTTCGGCACTATAAATGCCTTACCTGGGGAAAATCAGGAAGGTGATTTAAAGGCTGCGGTGATTCACGCCAGCGGCAACGGGTCAAGTGCGATCAATATGGCTGGCGGTACAATTAATGTTATTTCCACCACGACACCTGAGGGTAGTGCTGCTGAAGGCGAGTACCCCGTTCCATGGCATAACCGCGTGTACTTCGCCTTAATGGCGGATAACTATGGGCTGGCCACTAACGAAGCGGGCGCGACGATTAATCTGCACGGCACTGGAACCTATGGCGTTTCTGTGTCGAAAGGCACCGCCACCAATGCCGGAGAAATTAACGTCGACGGTTTTATCCCGGTTCTGGATGAAAACGGAAATATTACTGATAAAACCTTCTGGCAGGCAGACGACGTTTATTTAATGTCTGGCGGTATGCTGGTTGGGTCAACCAACAGTCCGAATCAAACCTGGGGGGATGGAACTGGCCTCAACACTGGCACCATCAACGTCAACAACGAAGGCTTCGGTATGCTGGCCGCGAAGGGGGGAACGGTGACAAACCAGGGCACCATCAATCTGACTTCGGATGAAGGTGTCACTGAAAGGCACAATAACCAGCTGTTCGGCATGGGAGCAATTGAAGGCGGTGTCGCGATAAATGACACGATCGGCGTCATTAATATTGATACCAGTCTCGGCCAGGCATTTTACAATGACGGCACAGGCACCATCATTAATTACGGCACCATCTGTACATTTGGTGACTGTCAAAATGCTGGAGAGTATAACCCTACCGATCCGATTGTGAGCCTGGGCTATACCGGGGGAGACGTGCTCACCGCCGAAGGACAGTCAACCAATTTCACCAAGAATGTGGTGATCATAGACAGCACTCCAGGCAGCGTGACTAATGCGGGTATCGTTTCTGGTCAGACCGTCACTGTGCTGGAGGGGGAACTGGATAACACCAGCACCGGGAATATCAGTAGCCTGGTTAAAGTTGACGAAGGTGGCGTGGTTAATAACGCCGGTACGCTTAATAATATTGAAATTGCCGATAATTCACTGGTGAACAACACGGGCACCGTCAATAAATTGGTACAGAACGCGGGTGTCTTTAACAACAGCGGTACTGTCACTGGTCGTATCGATCAGCGAAACGGCACCTTCAATAACCTGCAGGGTGGTACGGTTAAAAACGGTTCTAAATTAGCCAACAGCGCGGTGGTGAATAACGAAGGTGAATGGATCCTTGGCGAGAGCAGCGGCGGCACTAATGCCGGTATGTTAGAAATCAACAATAACGCCGTCTTTAATAACAGCGGCGAGTTTGTTCTCGATAACAACAAAAACGCCGTCCACCTGAATCAGTCTGGTACGCTGTACAACACCGGGCATATGTCATTGCTGGATTCCTCAAATAATGGAGCCGTGAATATTTGGGGCGGCAACGGGCGCTTTATCAATAACGGTAAAGTGGATTCAACCGCCAAATCTGTTGTTGTCAGCGCCAGTAACGCGGCGGCGACCGACGCGTTCTTCTGGAACATGAGCGAAGGTGAGATTAATTTCGACCGTGATAACGCCAGCGCGGTGAAATTCACCCATAACAACTATGTCGCGCAGAATGACGGCACCATGAACATCAGCGGCAACAATGCCGTGGCGATGGAAGGGAACAATAATGCGCAACTGGTCAACGAGGGCATCATTAACCTGGGTACGGAAGGCACGACCGATACCGGCCTGATCGGTATGCAACTGGATGCTAACGCTACGGCGGACGCAGTCATTGAGAACAACGGCACCATTAATATTTATGCCAATGATTCTTTTGCTTTCAGTGTGCTGGGGACGAATGGTCACGTCGTCAACAACGGTACGGTGATGATCGCCGATGGTGTGACCGGATCTGGCCTGATTAAACAGGGCGACAGCGTGAACGTGGAAGGGGTTAATGGTAACAACGGTAATACTACCGAAGTCCATTACGGCGATTACACGTTACCAGATGTGCCGAACACCACGGTGACATCGTTTGCTGATAACTCAAGTGGCGAAGCTGGCGCTACCAACAACCTCAGCGGCTATGTTGTGGGCACTAACGCCGACGGCAGCGCAGGCCGGTTGATGGTCAATAACGCCAGCATGAACGGCGTGGAGATCAACACTGACTTCGCTGCTGGTACAGCAGAGACCACCGTTAACTTTGATAACGTGGTGCAGGGCAGCAACCTCACTGACGCGAACGCCATCACGTCCACTACTGTGATGTGGAATGCGCAAGGAAGTACGGATGCGAGCGGCAACGTAGACGTGACGATGACCAAAAACACCTACACCGATGTCGCAACGGATGCCTCCGTTGACGGTGTGGCGAAGGCGCTGGACGCGGGCTACACCAATAACGAGCTGTACACCAGCCTGAACGTGGGCACCACGGCGGAACTGAACAGCGCACTGAAGCAAATCAGCGGCAGCCAGGCAACCACCGTGTTCCGTGAAGCGCGCGTGTTAAGCAACCGCTTCAGTATGCTGGCGGATGCCGCACCGAAGGTGGGCAACGGTCTGGCGTTCAACGTGGTGGCAAAAGGCGATCCGCGCGCGGAACTGGGCAACGACACGCAATACGACATGCTGGCGCTGCGTAAAACGCTTGACCTGAGTGACAGCCAGAGCCTGAGCCTGGAGTACGGCATCGCCCGTCTGGATGGCAACGGTTCTGACAAGGCAGGGGACAACGGCGTCACAGGCGGCTACAGCCAGTTCTTTGGTCTGAAGCACCAGATGGCGTTCGAAAACGGGATGAACTGGAACAACGCCCTGCGTTATGACGTTCATAACCTCGACAGCAGCCGTGCCGTAGCCTACGGCGACGTAAGTAAAACAGCCGATACCGACGTGAAGCAGCAGTACCTTGAGTTCCGCAGTGAAGGGGCGAAAACCTTTGAACCGCGCGAAGGGCTGAAAATCACGCCGTATGCCGGAGTAAAACTGCGTCACACGTTGGAAGGCGGTTATCAGGAACGTAACGCCGGTGACTTTAACCTGAATATGAACAGTGGCAGCGAAACGGCGGTGGACAGCATCGTCGGGCTGAAACTGAACTACGCAGGGAAAGACGGCTGGAGCGCGAACGCCACGCTGGAGGGCGGGCCGAACCTGAGTTATGCGAAGAGCCAGCGCACGGCGAGCCTTGCCGGGGCAGGCGGTCAGCAGTTTAACGTTGACGACGGGCAGAAGGGCGGCGGCATCAACAGCCTGGAAAGCGTCGGCGTGAAGTACAGTAGCAAAGAAAGTTCGCTGCATCTGGATGCTTACCACTGGAAAGAGGACGGCATCAGTGACAAAGGCGTGATGCTGAACTTTAAGAAAACGTTCTAATTTTTCGCATGTGACACAAAAACCGCAACGCTGATACTGGTTGCGGTTTTTTATTGCCGAATACGATCTTATACAGCCTGAGTTTTGGCTGTCTTTCAGGTCAAATAAGTGCTGCGCATCCGGTAATCTTATTTATGCCTTCACATCATTTATCTCTTTTCATTTCTATACTGATTTTTCTTTATCCGTTTTATTAAAGGGCAGGATGTTATGAGCAGCGACACATTTACTCTAGGGACAAAATCCGTTAACCGTCTTGGTTATGGCGCGATGCAGTTGGCAGGGCCTGGTGTTTTCGGTCCGCCGAAAGATCGCCATGTTGCTATTACCGTGCTGCGTGAGGCACTTGCTTTGGGCGTTAATCACATTGATACCAGCGACTTTTATGGCCCGCACATCACCAACCAGATCATCCGTGAAGCACTGCATCCCTATTCTGACGACCTGACGATTGTCACCAAAATTGGCGCTCGCCGTGGTGAGGATGCCTCCTGGCTGCCTGCATTCTCTCCCGCTGAACTGAAAACGGCGGTGCATGACAACCTGCGAAATCTGGGGCTTGATGTGCTGGATGTGGTTAACCTGCGCGTAATGCTGGGGGATGGTCACGGTCCGATGGAAGGATCGATTGAAGCCAGCCTGACCGTGCTGGCAGAGATGCAGCAGCAGGGACTGGTAAAACATATCGGTTTGAGCAATGTCACGCCGACACAAGTCGCTGAAGCGTGCAAAATCGCTGAAATCGTTTGTGTGCAAAACGAATACAACATTGCACACCGTGCCGATGACGCATTAATTGATACTTTGGCTCGCGATGGTATTGCGTACGTGCCGTTCTTCCCGCTCGGCGGTTTTACGCCGCTGCAATCCTCCACACTTTCGGATGTTGCTGCAAGCCTGGGCGTGACACCAATGCAGGTGGCGCTGGCGTGGCTGTTGCAACGTTCAGCGAATATTTTGCTGATCCCCGGTACGTCTTCCATTGCGCACTTGCGGGAGAATATGGCTGCAGGGAAATTAGTGTTATCTGATGATGTGTTGGCAACACTGGACAGCATTGCGAAAAAGGCGGGTTAAGTAAAAAGCCTCCCGCATTTGCAGGAGGCCCCTTAAAAATTATGCTGCAACAACTGCGTCAATTGCTGCTTTTGCGTCTGCCTGCGCTTTCGCCGCCATTTCAGGACCGTAGGCAATACCTTCCGCAAAGACGAATTTCACATCGGTAATACCGATAAAGCCCAGGAACGTGGACAGATACGGCGTTACCAGATCCGTCGGCCCATCTTTATGGATACCGCCACGGCTGGTAATCACGATGGCTTTTTTACCTGTTACCAGACCTTCCGGACCGTTTTCGGTGTAGCGGAAAGTAACGCCTGCACGCGCAACCAGGTCAAAATAGTTTTTCAGCTGAGTCGAGATGTTAAAGTTGTACATTGGTGCCGCAATCACAATAACGTCATGGGCTTTCAGCTCGGCAATCAGCTCATCGGAAAGAGCCAGAGCTTCCTGTTGACGTGGGGTCAGCGGCGCATCGCTCGGACGCAGAGCGCCAACCAGTTCGCCATCCAGCACCGGAATCGGATTTGCAGCCAGGTCACGAACGGTGATTTCATCAGCAGTGTGTTTTTCGCGCCATTGTTCAACAAAATAATCGGACAACAAATTAGACTGAGAGTACCCTGCCAGGATGCTGGATTTAAGAACTAATACCTTGCTCATGGTGTTTCCTTATAGATGTTTGAATGGGCGATGCCCCGTTGCTTGTTGACACTTTATTCACAATCCTGCCACAGAGATAGCGCAATAAATCGAAGCCTATGTTCGAATTTATTGAACAACGCATAGAAAGCCGCGATGTGGTACTCTATATCTATCATTTAAAAGAAAATTAATCAGGCAGACTACTGCCCTCTAACGTTATGACAGAACAACAAAAATTGACCTTTAATGTCTTGCAACAGCGGCTGGATTCGCTAATGCTGCGTGACAGGCTGCGCTTTTCCCGCCGTCTGCATGGTGTGAAAAAGGTTAAAAATCCTGATGCACAACAGGCCATTTTCCAGGAAATGGCAAAAGAGATTGACCAGGCGGCAGGGAAAGTCCTGCTGCGTGAAGCGGCGCGTCCGGAGATTACTTATCCGGACAATTTGCCGGTTAGTCAGAAAAAACAGGACATTCTTGAAGCGATTCGTAACCACCAGGTCGTCATCGTTGCCGGGGAAACGGGGTCAGGTAAAACCACTCAGTTACCGAAAATCTGTATGGAACTGGGGCGCGGAATTAAAGGGCTGATCGGTCATACCCAACCGCGCCGTCTGGCAGCAAGAACCGTCGCGAATCGTATTGCCGAAGAGTTGCAGACCGAGCCGGGTGGTTGCATCGGTTATAAGGTTCGTTTTAGCGATCACGTAAGCGATAATACGATGGTCAAACTGATGACTGACGGTATCTTGCTGGCGGAAATCCAGCAGGATCGCCTGCTGATGCAGTATGACACCATCATCATCGATGAAGCGCACGAGCGTAGCCTGAACATCGATTTTCTGCTCGGTTATCTGAAAGAGTTGCTGCCGCGTCGTCCAGATCTGAAAGTGATCATCACCTCGGCGACCATCGATCCTGAACGTTTCTCACGCCACTTTAATAATGCGCCGATCATCGAAGTCTCCGGTCGCACTTATCCGGTGGAAGTGCGCTATCGTCCGATTGTTGAAGAAGCGGATGACACCGAACGCGACCAGTTGCAGGCCATTTTCGATGCGGTAGAAGAGCTAAGCCAGGAAAGTCCTGGTGATATCCTGATCTTTATGAGCGGCGAGCGGGAAATTCGCGATACCGCCGATGCGCTGAACAAGTTGAATCTGCGTCATACCGAAATCTTGCCGCTTTACGCAAGACTGTCTAACAGTGAACAGAATAGGGTGTTCCAGTCGCACAGCGGGCGGCGCATTGTGCTGGCGACCAACGTCGCAGAAACTTCGCTGACCGTACCGGGTATTAAATACGTGATCGACCCCGGTACGGCGCGTATCAGTCGCTACAGCTATCGCACCAAAGTGCAGCGTTTGCCGATTGAGCCAATTTCGCAGGCTTCTGCTAATCAGCGTAAAGGTCGCTGCGGACGTGTGTCAGAAGGGATCTGTATTCGTCTCTATTCCGAAGATGATTTCCTGTCGCGCCCGGAGTTTACCGACCCAGAAATTCTGCGTACCAACCTGGCATCGGTTATTTTGCAGATGACCGCGCTGGGGCTGGGCGATATTGCCGCGTTCCCGTTTGTCGAAGCGCCGGATAAACGCAATATCCAGGATGGCGTGCGTCTGCTGGAAGAGCTGGGCGCGATCACCACTGATGAACAGGCCAGCGCCTATAAACTGACGCCGCTCGGTCGCCAGCTCTCGCAACTGCCTGTCGATCCTCGTCTGGCGCGAATGGTGCTGGAAGCGCAGAAACATGGCTGCGTGCGTGAGGCGATGATTATCACTTCCGCGCTCTCCATTCAGGACCCGCGTGAGCGTCCGATGGACAAACAGCAGGCATCGGACGAAAAACATCGTCGCTTCCACGACAAAGAATCCGACTTCCTGGCATTTGTTAATCTGTGGAATTATCTCGGCGAACAGCAAAAGGCGCTCTCTTCTAACGCCTTCCGTCGCCTGTGCCGCACCGATTACCTCAACTATCTGCGCGTGCGCGAATGGCAGGACATCTACACCCAGTTGCGCCAGGTAGTGAAAGAACTCGGTATTCCGGTCAACAGCGAACCGGCGGAGTATCGCGAAATTCACATCGCCTTACTGACCGGTTTGCTTTCGCATATCGGCATGAAAGATGCCGATAAACAGGAATATACCGGCGCACGTAACGCGCGTTTTTCCATCTTCCCGGGTTCTGGTTTATTCAAAAAGCCACCGAAATGGGTAATGGTGGCAGAACTGGTAGAAACCAGCCGCTTGTGGGGGCGCATTGCGGCACGCATCGATCCGGAATGGGTGGAGCCCGTCGCTCAGCACCTGATCAAACGTACCTACAGCGAACCTCACTGGGAAAGGGCGCAGGGCGCGGTGATGGCGACGGAAAAAGTTACCGTCTATGGCCTGCCGATTGTTGCCGCGCGTAAAGTTAACTATAGCCAGATCGATCCGGCGTTATGTCGTGAACTCTTTATCCGTCACGCACTGGTGGAAGGTGACTGGCAGACGCGTCACGTATTCTTCCGCGAAAACCTGAAACTGCGGGCAGAAGTGGAAGAACTGGAACACAAATCACGTCGCCGCGATATTCTGGTGGATGACGAAACGCTGTTTGAGTTTTACGACCAGCGCATCAGTCACGATGTCATCTCCTCGCGCCACTTCGACAGTTGGTGGAAAAAGGTCAGCCGCGAAACGCCAGATTTGCTCAACTTTGAAAAGAGCATGTTGATCAAAGAAGGTGCGGAAAAAATCAGCAAGCTGGATTACCCGAACTTCTGGCATCAGGGCAATCTCAAGCTGCGTTTAAGTTATCAGTTTGAGCCAGGGGCGGATGCTGACGGTGTGACCGTGCATATTCCGCTGCCGTTACTTAACCAGGTGGAAGAGAGTGGTTTTGAGTGGCAGATCCCCGGTCTGCGCCGCGAACTGGTGATTGCGCTGATTAAATCGTTGCCGAAACCGGTACGGCGTAATTTTGTACCCGCACCAAACTACGCTGAAGCGTTTTTAGGCCGCGTCACACCGCTGGAGCTGCCGTTGCTCGACAGCCTTGAGCGCGAGCTGCGGCGGATGACCGGCGTTACCGTTGACCGCGAGGACTGGCACTGGGATCAGGTGCCCGATCACCTGAAAATCACCTTCCGCGTGGTGGATGACAAAAACAAGAAGCTAAAAGAAGGGCGCTCGCTACAAGATCTGAAAGACGCGCTGAAAGGCAAAGTGCAGGAAACACTGTCTGCGGTGGCGGATGACGGTATCGAGCAGAGTGGCTTACATATCTGGAGTTTTGGTCAACTGCCGGAAAGCTACGAACAGAAACGTGGCAACTACAAAGTGAAAGCGTGGCCTGCGCTAGTGGATGAACGCGACAGCGTAGCGATCAAACTGTTTGATAATCCGCTGGAACAGAAGCAGGCGATGTGGAACGGCCTTCGCCGTTTGCTGCTGCTGAATATTCCATCGCCGATCAAATATTTACATGAGAAGTTGCCAAACAAAGCCAAGTTAGGGCTGTACTTTAACCCGTATGGCAAAGTACTGGAGCTGATCGACGACTGTATCTCCTGCGGTGTGGATAAATTGATCGATGCCAACGGTGGCCCAGTCTGGACGGAAGAAGGCTTTGCTGCGCTGCATGAAAAAGTGCGTGCCGAGCTGAACGATACGGTGGTGGATATTGCGAAGCAGGTCGAGCAAATCCTCACAGCGGTGTTCAATATCAATAAACGCCTGAAAGGGCGCGTTGATATGACGATGGCGCTGGGACTTTCAGATATCAAAGCGCAGATGGGCGGGCTGGTATATCGCGGTTTTGTCACCGGTAACGGCTTCAAACGTCTGGGTGATACGCTGCGTTATTTGCAGGCGATTGAAAAACGCCTGGAAAAACTGGCGGTTGATCCACATCGCGACCGTGCCCAGATGCTGAAAGTCGAAAACGTCCAGCAGACATGGCAGCAATGGATCAACAAACTGCCGCCTGCTCGTCGTGAGGATGAAGACGTGAAAGAGATTCGCTGGATGATAGAGGAGTTGCGCGTCAGTTACTTCGCCCAACAACTCGGTACGCCGTATCCGATTTCAGATAAGCGTATTCTGCAAGCGATGGAGCAAATTAGCGGATAACGCTGCTATTTGCCTGATAAATCTAAAACCCGGTAAGCCTATGCTGCCGGGTTTTTTATTAAATCTGAAAACGATAAGGGCAAAAGTTCAGGGATTCAGGAGAATACAATTCTCTGCTGCAAGATGAATAATGTTTATCTACAGCTTTTCTGTAAAACATATGCCAGGTTTGCGGAGAGGCGATTAACGAAATACGACCTCCTCCTTTCAGAGTGCTCCGCTTCTCATTATTATCTCACGCAGTATTCTTAAGGGAACGAGAAGGAGGAACCATGAATATTACCCCGTTTCCGACGCTTTCGGCGGCAACCATCGATGCCATAAACGTTATCGGTCGATGGCTGGCGCAGGATGATTTCTCCGGTGCTGCTCCGTATCAGGCTGATTGCGTGATCCTTGCAGGTAATGCGGTTATCCCTACTATCGACGGCGCTTGCAAGATTGCCAGTGATCAGCAAATTCCGTTACTGATCAGCGGTGGTATCGGTCACTCGACAACATTTTTATACAGTGCTATCGCACAGCATCCGCATTACAACACCATTCGCACAACAGGCAGGTCAGAAGCTACCATCCTCGCAGATATTGCCCATCAGTTCTGGCATATACCACATGAAAAAATCTTGATTGAAGACCAGTCAACAAACTGCGGAGAAAATGCCCGCTTCAGCATCGCGTTACTGAATCAGGCCAAAGAACGGGTTCACACGGCTATCGTCGTGCAGGACCCCACCATGCAGCGGCGCACGATGGCGACATTCCACCGTATTACAGGTGATAATCCCGATGCGCCTCGTTGGTTAAGTTATCCAGGATTTGTACCACAATTAGTGAATAACGCAGACAGTGTCGCATTTGCTAATTCACTGGAAGGGTTATGGCCAGTTGAGCGTTATTTATCGCTTCTTACTGGCGAGCTACCTCGTTTGCGTGATGATAGCGATGGCTATGGGCCACGCGGGCGCGATTTTATCGTTCATGTTGACTTTCCCGCTGAAGTCACCCAGGCCTGGCAGACGCTGAAACACGACGCTGTGCTTATTGAAGCGATGGAAAGTCGTTCACTACGTTAAAAATTGCCCGTTTGTGAAATACCGTTGGCAAACGGGCATGATTCTTTACTTTTACTTCTGCCTTTTATTCCTTTCACACTTGTTTTTATGAAACCCTTCACAGAATCGTTTTTCCACGATGCCGTCATCTACGATGATTGATGTTTACACAGGAACAGACTTTTTTGACCGGGACGAGTCGCGTTTGCTTACTGACGAGCTTTCTCTGCTAGCTGGAATGACCAATACAGGGCCATTATCCTGAATACACCTTCAGTTGTTGTGAATGCTATTGCTCAGCAGATCGGATGCACTCCGGTATCTCTTCCGCTTCAGGGACGGCAGGCTCCGCACCTTGTATCCTCCCGTTAAATCCGGGCGACAGAGCATATCAGTGGCTCCGTTGCTGTCAGTGAACAACCAGGAATTCATACATTTGAATATGGCAACTGCATCTTGTGCAGAAGATAGAGCGTTGATTTTATTTAAGAACTGAAGGGGGGAGTATGATGTGCCTGATTTAACCTTTCAGACAAAAGGGATTTTTTATGGCAGCAGGCGAGAATACTGAGCCGGGTAATACCGGCTATCACCGGTATGAAACTACCGGGGAGAACACGCACTACACCGATGTTTTATGTAGTGGAAAAGTCATCCGGTGCCGGTCAGAGGGATCACGCTGACGGTGGGGGTGTTCTTTGATGGTACCGGGAATAACCGGGCAAACGCAGACGATCTGCGGCTGGCGCATGCCCACTGCGCCGGTTTGGTCGGTGAGGAACGAGCCAGGGCGTGCGCGAAGTATGAAGAACACGCCAGAGAGGGGGCAGGCAATGCCAGCTGGCAGGGCGGCATCACCAATATTTCCCGGCTCAATGACCTTTACAAATCTGATACTGCCCTTGGTGAAGATGAGATGGAGGCACAGGTGAAAGCCTACGTCAGTGGCATCGGGACGGCAGATGGGAAAAGCGACTCGTTGCTGGGGATGGGGCTGGGCAGCAGCCTTATCAGGCGGTTTGAGGGAGTGGTAACTAAGACCGATGAAACTCTTGAGGAAATAGCTTCTGCACTGAATGTATTTAGCAGTCGTAACCGCGATAAAGTGGCGATCGCGAAGGTGCAGTTTGATGTGTTCGGGTTCAGTCGCGGCGCGGCAGCGGCACGGCACTTTGCCAACCGGGTGATGAACCAGGATACGGCGATAGTGGCTGCGATAGAGAACGGGCTGGATATGTCCGGACACCATGGAAAATCTGCGGGAGAGGTGCGTTTTCTGGGGCTTTTTGACACAGTGGCAGCCATCGGGAGCCTGCTGAATTTCTACGATATTAACGGACGCAGTAATCCTGGTGTCAACCTTGAGTTGCGTCCTTCTGTGGCGCAGAAGGTGTTTCAGATAAGCGCAATGCACGAGTGCCGTTATAACTTCAGTCTGAACAGCATCGTGGGGATGTGGCCGGAGCTGGCACTGCCGGGGGCGCATTCGGACATTGGCGGGGGCTACAACGCGGGCGAGGATGAGATTTCCCTGCTGACGATGCCGGACTTTGACGTGATACCGGAGAGCGCGGACGAGACGCAAACTGCGGTGTACCGTCAGGCGGAGAAGATGCGTCAGGCGCTGTTTTCACTGCCGGCGCTGAAGTACCTGATGCCACACGGTAAGGTGGAGACAAAAATGATTTCGTGGCGCTGGTTAACCTTGACAAGGCTCGGGCTTTTATTTTTGAGAAGAAAGCCGGCGCGGCGGTGTTTATGACGCGCAGGGCGGTGCCGAACGACTGGGAAAAGGTGTGTATGCGGGTGATGCTCGATGCGGCACAGGACGCCGGGGTTATGTTTGGAGATATTGACCCGCAAAACCCTGACACAGCTCTTCCTGCTGAGCTGGTTCCCCTTGTGTGACAAAGCAACAGCCCAGGGGCGTGCGATCCGGCGCGGCGCAGAGCCGGAGGGCTTCACGGCGGAGGAGATGCGAACCATCGGGCGTTATCTGCACTGTTCGGCGAACTGGAACATCGACTCGGACCTGAGCCTGTGGGTGAGTCCGTCCTCGGGAGAGGTTTTTCTGCGAAACCACTATGCGCCGACTGACGACCGCTCGTTCGTGTGGCCGATGGCTCCGGGCAAAGGGGGGGTGCGGACGGTGTGGAGGATGGATGACCAGCAGCAGTGGGAAGACCGGGCGCGGGCGAACGTGGACGTGCTGGACGAACTGTTCTGAGGAGGAAGGGATGAGACGATTACCGCTGATGGTGGCCGTGCTGGGGGGCATTCTGCTTTCAGGCTGCCATGACCGCCGGGCAGGCGTGAAGACGCTGCTGGGAGACGGCGTGGAGCAGTGGGGAAAGAAGCTGCCTTACGATAACTGGAATTTTAGTTTTATATACCCGAAAAATCTGCCTGCACTAGTGACGATGGTGTACCTGGAGGACGGGGATATTCGGGAAAGTATCTTCCGTCGGTTAGATCCTATAGACATCAGTGATCTGAGTGTCGGGCGCTGGCATGATTTGATAGGGGGGTATGGCGGGTATTTTAACCGGGGAAAAGCACTGCCGGTACGAATGACGGTGTGCTGGGACTCGGTTATTGACAAGAAAGCGTATGAAACGGAGATCTGGTTCAGTCGGGAGACGTGGCAGCAGATGGCTACGGCATATCCTGATCCGTATCATCCAGGTAAACCTTACTACCGGAAGCGAATGGCTGTTGGTCTTGCTCCAGGCGGTACTGTACGGATCTGGCTTGAGGATAACGGGAACCCATCCGTACTCCAGCAACCAGCACGGCAGCTTACCCTGACGGGGGATGATATGCTGATATGCAAAGGGGTAACGAAACATCCTAACGGGTATGTTTATTACGGAAAGACACCAGATTTCATCAAAGGGAAAACCTATCCGTATGGTAACTGGTAGGGCATAACGATGAGAAAACTCAAAAGGATCTTCTTGAGATCCTTTTGAGCATCAATCTGATTGTTTTGACGGGTTAAACTTCAATACTGCGAACGCGCCAGTGAAATCAGTGCGCTGATTGTCGAGTAAGGGGCAAAATCCAGCAATTGGCTGAAATCGAAGTGGGCGCGGCGTTATGAGGGAAAAATTATTCAAAGCGATCATATTCTTCTGTTTAAACGTGCCCTTGGCGTGACCACTGGTATTCTGCCGTGGAACTTCCCGTTCTTCCTTATTGATTGCCCACAAAATGTCGCCTGCTCTAGTGACCGGTAAACATGGCTTGCATGAGTACCTTCAAACCCAGGTAGTCTATTTACAGTCATAATGTGTAAAACAGGCGGAGGCATTTTTCTCCGCCTGTATCTGTCAGAGTTTGGCGAATTTTTCGAGAGTGCGAATAAGCTGGGTAACAAACCCATATTCGTTATCGTACCAGGCGACTGTTTTCACCAGTTGTAGATCGCCCACGGCGGTAATCTCCGTTTGCGTGGCATCAAACACCGAACCGAAATGGCTACCAATGATATCGGAAGAGACTATTTCTTCATCGGTATAACCAAATGACTCGTTATTGTTTGTCGCTTTTTTAAGCGCGTTGTTCACCTCTTCGGCAGTGACTTTTTTCCCGAGAATAGACACCAGTTCGGTGACCGAACCTGTTTTCACGGGTACACGCTGCGCATGGCCTTTCAGTTTGCCGCTCAGTTCCGGGATCACCAGGCCAATGGCTTTTGCCGCGCCAGTGGTGTGGGGAATGATATTTTCTGCCGCCGCACGTGAAGCGCGTAGATCTTTACCACGCGGACCATCCACCAGTGACTGGGTGCCGGTATAAGCATGAATGGTCGTCATCGTGCCGACTTCTATTCCGAAACTGTCGTGCAAGGCTTTAGCCATCGGCGCAAGACAGTTTGTGGTACATGACGCTACAGAAACAATGGTGTCGTTACCATCCAGAGTGTCGTCATTGACGTTATAAACGATAGTTTTCATCTCACCGGCAGGGGCGGAAATCAGTACTTTCCTGGCGCCAGCATCCAGATGCGCCTGCGATTTTTCTGCAGAGGTATAAAAGCCTGTACATTCGACAATGATTTCTGCACCTTTCGCTTTCCACGGAATATTTTTCGCCTCTTTTTCGGCGTAAACCGCAATGCTTTTCCCATCAACGATAAGTGAATCTTCAGTGAAATCAACGTTCCAGGGGAACGGGCCGTAGTTTGAATCATGTTTCAGCAGATAGGCGAGAATTTTCGGGGATGTGAGATCATTAATAGCGACAACGTCTATGTTGCTTTTGACCTCAAGTAATCGACGCAACACCAGTCGACCGATACGACCAAAACCGTTAATGCCAACTTTACTCATGGTTTTCTCCTGTAAGGAACTCTTGGGTGAAAATTGATCCTTTCCAGGCTTAGACCAGGATGGCGGGATGAGCAATCTACATTCGTGCAGCGAAACGTAACGTACTGAAAAAGGGCGAACAATATTTAATGAAATTTTAAGAAAAGCTGGTTATGTTAACGATAAGTTGTTTTAAATCAGGAAATATTATGGAAAATAAATACGCAAGGTTACAAATTGGCATTCACTGGCTGGTCTTTTTGCTGGTTATTGCAGCCTATTGTGCAATGGAGTTTCGTGGCTTTTTCCCACGTAGCGATCGGCCGCTCATCAACATGATCCATGTTTCCTGCGGCATTTCGATTCTCGTATTAATGGTGCTTCGTCTTGTGCTAAGACTGAAATACCCAACCCCGCCAATTGTGCCTAAACCGAAACCGATGATAACGGGGCTTGCGCATCTTGGGCATCTGGTCATTTACCTGCTGTTTATCGCGCTGCCGCTGATTGGCATCGTGATGATGTATAACCGTGGCAATCCCTGGTTTGCGTTCGGTGTAACGATGCCTTACACATCAGAGCCAAATTTCGATCTGGTAGATATTTTAAAGTCATGGCATGAAACGCTGGCAAATTTGGGATATTTCGTTATCGGGCTACATGCTGCTGCTGCATTGGCACACCACTATTTCTGGAAGGACAACACGCTTCTGCGCATGATGCCGCGTAAGCGTTCCTGACGACAATAAAAGAAAACGCCTGTACTAAACCAGACCCGTGGTACAGGCGAAGAATACGGGTCTACATCGGAAGCATCTATTATATTTATTTGTATGACAAATAAAACCATAATTAGTATTTATGCGTTTGTCTGGTTTATATTTAACCATTTTATCTTTCAGTTAATATTGAAATCCATTTTCCTCAATCTTTGATCTCGCTAAGTGAAATCAAGTCCACCCAGCGTATAACTTTTATACCGAACATAAAATTTGGTAAACAATGGCTGGTGGCAAATTTGTTTGTAACGATGGATCTATCAGCGCATCGAAAAAGACATGTACTAACTGAAAGGAAAAAAGGGGTGCCATGAGAAAATGAACTCGCCATCCAGATGCGCGGGGAAAACTCCCCGCGCAGACCCTTACCTGGACTTACAGGCCATGAGAGCCGCCACCTCCTTATTACCGTCCCAGAACCGCAGTTCGTAGAGCGTCTGTCGGGTCAGAAGTGTGAATGCCAGTATTGTGAAACAAATAATGAGCAGACACACCACCAGGGGGTTGCGCTTCATAGCCTTTCTCCTTGCCGGATGGCAGGTAAGAGACTAACATCTGAATTGTGGGTTTCATTCGTTGGCCTCGGTTGATAGAAATATCGGTCGGGGCCTCCGTCTTTCTGATTCCCGGTTAGCCTGAAAACAGAAAGTCTCAGGCACCCGCGATCATCCTATGTAGTTTCTATTAGCATGGAAATAATCACTTTACGAAATTGCGTGACGGCTTCCGGCAAATTTTAATCAGATAACATAAACGACAGGATTAAATGCGAGCCAGGTTCCGGTTGCAGTTGCAGTATGAAAAGGGGTGCCATGAGAAAATGAACTCGCCATCCAGATGCGCGGGGAAAACTCCCCGCGCAGACCCTTACCTGGACTTACAGGCCATGAGAGCCGCCACCTCCTTATTACCGTCCCAGAACCGCAGTTCGTAGAGCGTCTGTCGGGTCAGAAGTGTGAATGCCAGTATTGTGAAACAAATAATGAGCAGACACACCACCAGGGGGTTGCGCTTCATAGCCTTTCTCCTTGCCGGATGGCAGGTAAGAGACTAACATCTGAATTGTGGGTTTCATTCGTTGGCCTCGGTTGATAGAAATATCGGTCGGGGCCTCCGTCTTTCTGATTCCCGGTTAGCCTGAAAACAGAAAGTCTCAGGCACCCGCGATCATCCTATGCAGTTTCTCTTAGCAGAGAAATAATCACCTTGCGAAATTGCGTAACGCTTTCCAGAATTTCACGCAATACATCTCAAAAAGCATCCTTATTCGCCAGCCTATTCATTGCGGCGCCCGATGATCTCTTAACGCATAAAATGTTGTGAAAATGTGAAGTGAAAACGTTTTTGGCAGTAAGCAATTACCACCGATTGCCGATGATTCTCTCTCGGGAGTAAATCTGGAAGAGAGACAACGGCCATGCATACAACACCCTCACACCGCTTAGGTTTTTTATATCACATCAGGCTGGTTCCGCTATTTGCCTGTATTCTGGGCGGCATATTACTTCTATTTGCCCTGAGTTCAGCTCTGGCTGGGTATTTTCTCTGGCAGGCTGACCGCGATCAGCGTGACGCTACTGCAGAGATCCAGATTCGCACCGGTTTGGCAAATAGCTCTGATTATCTGCGTTCAGCCCGCATCAATATGATTCAGGCCGGGGCGGCGAGCCGTATCGCAGAAATGGAAAAGATGAAGCGAAATATCGCACAAGCGGAATTGCAGATTAAACAATCGCAGCAAGGTTATCGTACTTACCAGAATCGCCAGGTGAAAACGGCTGCAGATAAAGCTCTGGATGCTGAATTAAATCAACGTTTTCAGGCTTATATAACTGGCCTCCTGCCTATGCTGAAATATGCCAAAAACGGCATGTTTGAAGCGATTATTAATCATGAAAGTGAGCAGATCCGAACGCTGGATAATAGTTATACCCATATATTAAACAAAGCCGTTGAAATACGTAGCGCCAGAGCGAACCACCTGGCGGAGCAGGCGCATCAGCGCACTCGACTGGGTGTGATGTTTATGATTGGTGCGTTTATCCTTGCCCTGGTCATGACGCTGATGACCTTCATCGTTTTGCGTCGGATTGTGATTCGACCTCTGCAACATGCCGCGCAACGTATTGAACAAATCGCCGGTGGCGATCTGACAATGAACGACGAACCTACGGGGCGCAGCGAAATAGGACGATTAAGTCGTCATCTACAGAAAATGCAGCATTCTCTGGTGATGACCGTCGGGACGGTACTCCAGGGGGCGGAGGAGATTTATCGCGGCACCAGCGAAATCTCCGCTGGCAATGCTGACCTTTCTTCGCGCACGGAAGAACAGGCGGCGGCGATTGAACAAACCGCTGCCAGCATGGAGCAACTGACTGCGACGGTGAAACAGAATGCGGACAATGCACACCACGCGAGCCGTCTGGCACAAGAGGCTTCCGTTAAAGCAAGCGATGGCGGGAAGACAGTCTCTGGCGTGGTGAAAACAATGGGCGATATCTCCAGTAGCTCGAAAAAAATTTCCGAAATTACCGCCGTGATCAACAGTATTGCTTTCCAGACAAATATTCTGGCGCTCAATGCCGCCGTTGAAGCTGCGCGAGCTGGTGAGCAAGGTCGCGGATTTGCGGTTGTCGCCAGCGAAGTGCGTACACTTGCCAGTCGCAGCGCCCAGGCGGCGAAAGAAATTGAAGGCTTGATTAGCGAATCAGTCAGATTAATTGGGCAAGGATCCGATGAGGTTACAACCGCCGGGAAAACGATGAGTGCCATTGTGGATGCCGTGGCGAGCGTCACACATATCATGCAGGAAATTGCCGCTGCCTCCGATGAGCAAAGCAGGGGGATAACGCAGGTCAGCCAGGCGATTTCTGAAATGGATAAAGTAACGCAACAGAATGCCTCTCTGGTGGAAGAGGCCTCTGCAGCGGCAGTGTCTCTTGAAGAGCAGGCGGCACGATTAACTGAGGCTGTGGATGTATTCCGCCTGAAGAAACAATCGTTACCTGCGAATCAACGAGGGGCAGGGCGCTCGGTTAGTTTGGCAACGGCGTGATAATGTCAAAGAAGGGATCGCAAGATCCCTTCACCTTTCAGAATGGCATTGATTTCCGAATTGCGTTAATCATTAGCTGACAGCCGGAAGAGAGCGTTGCATCTACGCGGGTCAGTATTCCAATCGGTTCGCCTGCACCATGTCCCGGAACAGGCAGCGCCACCAGCGTGGCATGACGCAGGTCGTCTTTTACAGCGCCAGAAGGGACAAACCACACATAGTCATATTCAACCGTAAGCTGACGCGAAAGCGATGCTGAAAGCGTTTCAATACAACCCGAAGGAATTTTGCAGCCCTGGCTTTGTACTAACGCATCTGAATGTTGGCGGGGCGCAGTGCCTTCTGGCGATACGACAACCGGCCATTCCAGCACCCGACTTAACGTCACGTTTTCCTGAAGAAGCGGGTGGTTAGGCCGGACAACCAGTTTCAGTGATTCGAGAAACAGCAATTCGTAATTAAGCCCGGTCATCAGTTCAGGATCTGACATCCGACCAACACCGATATCAATTTCCCCCGTTTTTAAGCCTGCCAGAATCATGGTGTTACTCATAGTGGCAACTTGCAGAGTGGTCTCTTTTTGTTGCTGATGAAACTGACCAATAACGGAAGGCAAGATCCCCAGTGCAGCAGTGGGTAATGCACCAACCCTTACAACATCATTGTTAAGCCCTTCTTTACGATTAAGCGCCTGACCTGCGGTGTTGATAGCGTCAAGCACTCTGACTGCATGGGTTAAAAATTGCTCGCCAGGTAAGGTAAGCTGTGCGCCCTGACGTCCACGGTCAAATAAGCGGGTGCCTGTCAATTGTTCAAGTTCATTCAATGTTTTAGAGAGCGCAGGTTGACTCAAATTAAGGGTTTCAGCCGCGCGCCCCAAAGTTCCTTGTTGTGCGACAGCTACGAAAGTATGAAGGTGGCGCAAACGGATGCGCTGACTAAACAGACTATTTTTTTCCATAAGCGATGTTAAAAACGAAGCGGTGCCGCTGACAAGTGAAGTTGTTTGATTATGATAACTTGATTGCAAAATATTATTAACATATAAAGCAATTTTGTTACGTTTCCAGGCGTGGTTTTACTGATTTCGTGGGGAGATCACAGTTTGTAAATTCTTCCCACCAGAGTAAATGTGGTTACCTACACTCCAGATTACTGACCACTGGAGGCAGAGATTATGGCGAACAGCATCACGGCGGATGAGATTCGGGAACAGTTTTCGCAGGCTATGTCAGCCATGTATCAGCAAGAAGTTCCACAGTACGGTACGCTGCTGGAACTGGTGGCTGACGTCAATCTGTCTGTGCTGGAAAACAATCCCCAATTGCATGAAAAAATGGTAAATGCGGACGAACTGGCGCGACTTAACGTTGAACGTCATGGGGCGATTCGCGTCGGCACCGCGCAAGAACTTGCCACTCTACGGCGGATATTTGCCATTATGGGGATGTATCCGGTCAGTTATTACGATCTCTCGCAGGCTGGCGTGCCGGTACATTCCACGGCATTTCGTCCTATCGATGATGCCTCGCTGGCGCGTAATCCTTTCCGGGTTTTTACCTCATTACTTCGCCTTGAGCTCATCGAAAACGAAACCTTGCGCCAGAAGGCGGCGGAGATTTTACATCAGCGCGATATCTTTACCCCGCGTTGTCGACAGCTGTTAGATGTATATGATCAGGAGGGCGGCTTTAGCAAAGCTCAGGCGCGGGAGTTTGTGCAGGAAGCCCTGGAGACGTTTCGCTGGCATCAGTCAGCAACAGTAGATGAAGAAACCTATCGCGCGTTGCACAACGAACATCGACTGATTGCTGATGTGGTCTGTTTTCCTGGCTGTCATATTAACCACCTGACGCCACGCACGCTCGACATTGACCGGGTGCAGTCGATGATGCCCGAATGCGGTATTGAACCCAAAATTCTGATCGAAGGGCCGCCGCGCCGCGAGGTGCCGATTTTACTGCGCCAGACCAGCTTTAAGGCGCTGGAAGAGACCGTGTTGTTTGCTGGGCAAAAGCAGGGAACGCATACCGCACGCTTTGGTGAGATAGAGCAACGTGGTGTGGCGTTAACGCTGAAAGGACGGCAACTGTATGATGAGCTTCTGCGTAACGCCGGAATCGGACAGGATAATCTCACTCACCAACTGCATTTGCAGGAAACCTTCAGCGCCTTCCCGGACAGTGAATTTCTGATGCGCCAGCAGGGATTGGCATGGTTTCGTTATCGCCTGACGCCATCGGGTGAGGCGCATCGTCAGGCAATCCATCCCGGTGACGATCCACAACCTTTGATCGAACGTGGTTGGGTAGTGGCGCAACCTATTACTTATGAGGATTTCCTGCCGGTTAGTGCAGCGGGGATCTTCCAGTCTAATCTGGGTAATGAAACGCAAATGCGCAGTCACGGTAATGCCAGTCGGGAGGCTTTTGAGCAGGCGCTGGGGTGTCCGGTATTTGATGAATTTCAGTTGTACCAGGAAGCGGAAGAACGCAGTAGACGCCGCTGTGGTTTGCTTTAAATTCTGGCCATCCGACTTTGCAAAAATTTGCCTGATTTTACAAACGAATCAGGCTCTTCCCATCGACAGAAAAAAATTGCCGATTTATGCATATTCTCTGAGTTCAACAATTGGATTATTAATAAATATTGTCTAGAGTGAGCGGTCATTAATAAGCATTTTCTTGCCGCTGAATACGACCAGCGCGGGACCATTCACTACACCAGAAGGACTCACTTTCAGGTATGGATCGTAGACGATTTATTAAAGGTTCAATGGCTATGGCCGCCGTGTGCGGGACTAGCGGCATTGCTTCTCTTTTTTCTCAGGCTGCGTTCGCAGCAGAATCTGACATTGCCGACGGGCAAACCCAGCGTTTTGACTTCTCTGTTTTACAGTCGATGGCGCACGACTTAGCGCAAACAGCGTGGCGTGGTGCGCCGCGTCCGTTACCCGATACGTTGGCGACGATGACGCCGCAGGCTTATAACAGCATTCAGTATGACGCCGAAAAATCACTCTGGCATAACGTTGAGAACCGCCAGCTGGACGCTCAGTTCTTCCATATGGGGATGGGATTCCGTCGCCGTGTTCGCATGTTCTCTGTTGATCCAGCAACACATCTGGCGCGCGAAATACACTTCCGTCCGGAGTTGTTCAAATACAACGATGCGGGTGTTGATACCAAACAATTAGAAGGGCAAAGCGATCTCGGTTTTGCGGGGTTCCGTGTATTTAAAGCCCCGGAACTGGCGCGCCGCGACGTGGTTTCTTTCCTGGGAGCCAGCTATTTCCGTGCCGTTGATGACACTTATCAATACGGTTTATCGGCGCGTGGTCTGGCGATCGACACTTACACCGACAGCAAAGAAGAGTTTCCCGACTTTACCGCCTTCTGGTTCGATACGGTAAAACCTGGCGCGACCACTTTTACCGTTTATGCGTTGCTCGATAGCGCCAGCATTACCGGTGCTTACAAGTTCACCATCCACTGTGAGAAGAACCAGGTGATTATGGATGTCGAAAATCATCTGTATGCGCGTAAAGACATTAAACAGCTGGGCATCGCGCCGATGACCAGTATGTTCAGTTGCGGGACTAACGAACGTCGTATGTGCGACACCATTCATCCGCAAATCCATGATTCCGACCGTCTTTCCATGTGGCGGGGCAATGGTGAGTGGATCTGCCGTCCGCTGAATAATCCGCAGAAATTGCAGTTCAATGCCTATACCGATAACAATCCAAAAGGGTTTGGCTTGTTGCAGCTGGATCGTGATTTCTCCCATTATCAGGACATTATGGGCTGGTATAACAAACGCCCAAGTCTGTGGGTGGAACCGCGTAACAAGTGGGGTAAGGGCACTATCGGTTTGATGGAGATCCCGACGACCGGCGAAACGCTGGATAATATTGTTTGTTTCTGGCAACCAGAAAAAGCAGTCAAAGCGGGCGACGAACTGGCGTTTCAGTATCGTCTTTACTGGAGTGCGCAACCTCCCGTTCATTGTCCATTAGCACGAGTCCTGGCGACGCGTACTGGCATGGGGGGCTTCCCTGAAGGCTGGGCGCCAGGTGAGCATTATCCGGAAAAATGGGCTCGTCGTTTTGCCGTCGATTTTGTCGGTGGTGATCTGAAAGCTGCTGCGCCGAAAGGGATTGAGCCTGTTATCACACTTTCCAGTGGTGAAGCGAAACAAATAGAAATTCTCTACATTGAGCCGATTGATGGTTACCGTATTCAGTTTGACTGGTATCCGACTTCGGATTCAACTGATCCGGTCGATATGCGTATGTATTTGCGCTGCCAGGGCGATGCCATCAGTGAAACATGGTTGTATCAGTATTTCCCTCCAGCACCGGATAAACGCCAGTATGTTGACGATCGCGTGATGAACTAAGCGTCATTTTTTCGGCATCTTCTTCCGGGAGGGTGCCGTCTGGTTAAACACGATCCCGCTCGCATTTTTCCTCAAGTTAAATGGGTAATCTGATGTTGTATATTCCATATACATGTTGTCAGCCACTAACAGGGAGTGCGTATGTTTCCAGAATATCGAGATTTAATATCCCGTCTGAAAAACGAAAATCCTCGCTTTATGTCCTTGTTCGATAAACACAATAAACTTGATCATGAAATTGCCAGAAAGGAAGGTTCTGACGGTCGAGGATACAATGCGGAAGTCGCCCGCATGAAAAAACAGAAATTACAAATGAAGGATGAGATGCTTAAAATCCTGCAACAGGAGAGCGTCAAAGAGGTGTAAACTTTGCTGAGCCGCCTGCCAGGCGGCTTTTTTAACGACTGCAAAGAGTGACTGGAGATAAGATGACTGAAACGATAAAAGTAAGCGACTCACTTGAATTACATGCCGTTGCAGAAAGTCACGTCACACCCCTTTATCAGTTAACCTGTAAAAATAAAAACTGGTTACAGCAGTCGCTAAACTGGCCGCAGTTTGTTCTCAGCGAAGAGGACACGCGAAAAACGGTGCAGGGGAATGTGATGCTGCATCAACGCGGCTATGCCAAAATGTTTATGATTTTTAAAGAAAATGAACTCGTCGGCGTTATATCGTTTAATCGAATTGAACCGCTGAATAAAACCGCTGAAATTGGCTACTGGCTGGACGAATCCCATCAGGGGCAGGGGATCATTTCTCAGGCGCTACAGGCATTGATTCACCATTACGCCCAGTCTGGTGAACTTAGACGCTTCGTGATCAAATGTCGGGTGGACAATCCGCAAAGCAACCAGGTTGCCTTGCGCAATGGTTTTATCCTCGAAGGTTGCCTGAAACAGGCTGAGTTCCTTAATGATGCTTATGATGATGTGAACTTATACGCGCGCATTATCGAATCATAATAACCCTGCCAGAGGCGTTCGCGTAATACGTTCCTCACCGTTAATGACTTTTGGACCACGGACATGAATCGTGTCGCCATCAAAGGCTTCAACGACGGCGTGGTCGGTTACCTCGACATGGTTTTCAATCATTACCGCACCTGCAATACGGCTCTCACCTTGTATTATAACGTGCTCGTCGAGCAGAACCGGGCCGCCACGCACAACGGCATTTCCGCCAATCAGAACATGATGTTTTAACACGCAATTGCCTTCTACAATGGCATATTCCGCCACCTGAGAGCTGTAATGAATTGTTGGAATCGCATCTTCTCCAGTTCCGGCAATCACACGTGCGTGACCGTAGACTTTCGCACAGTCACACAGCCAGACGTTATTTTCTTCATTACCTTCAATACGCGCAAAATCAAAAACTTCGGCACGATGCTCAATAAAAGCATGGCGGACGACGGCATCGCCATAAATTTGCGCCTGATGGACAACGCGCGAGGCGCTGACGCTGGCTCGGTCATAAATTTGCAGCAGAAGATGGTGGTCGGGCGTTAACCCTTGTGCGGCGACGATCATTGAATGTTGATCGATACAGGCCTGACCAAAAATTCTACACTGACCGCAAACTAATGAATCACGAATTGTGACACTGTCACTTATATGAACGCCCTGGCTGATTTCACTATTATCGATCCAGGTGTTATCCGTCGCGCAAACCTCTCCCCATAGCACGCTGGTCCCGGTGATGCGCGTATTACCGGAAACAACCGTTCCGTCGAACGCGAGGGCATTCTGGTCGTAAATCCAGCAATTTCCTTCCTGCGCCAGCACAGTTTCGCTATCGATCCAACCACCAGCCGTTCCTGCTATCACATCGTTAAAATCGGCTATGGCAATAATCTGCCGTAATAGCACACTTTTTTTGAGGCCATCTTCTTGATAACTAAAGGCTCGTTGCTCTTCACTTAGACGATATTTGTGCATAGCGTTTTCCCGCAGGTGACTTACTATAATCGTAGCAAATTCTGCGACTCTGGCTATGTTTGAGAAATTTCCATAAAATGCATTTCAAATATACTTTATAAATTAAACAAAATGAGTAAGAAGATGCAGAGCGATAAAGTGCTCAATTTACCAGCAGGTTATTTTGGCATTGTGTTGGGGACGATAGGGATGGGATTTGCCTGGCGCTATGCCAGCCAGGTTTGGCAGGTCAGTCACTGGTTGGGGGATGGGCTGGTGATTCTGGCGATGGTCATCTGGGGATTATTGACCACCGCATTTATTACCCGACTTATGCGCTTTCCGCACAGCGTGCTGGCGGAAGTGCGCCATCCGGTGATGAGCAGTTTTGTTAGTTTGTTTCCGGCGACGACGATGCTGGTGGCAATTGGTTTTGTGCCGTGGTATCGCCCGCTGGCAGTGTGTCTGTTCAGCGTTGGGGTAGTGATTCAACTGGTTTACGCCGCCTGGCAAACTGCCGGATTATGGCGCGGTTCTCACCCTGAAGAAGCGACGACACCGGGGCTTTATTTGCCGACGGTTGCCAATAACTTTATCAGCGCGATGGCCTGCGGTGCGCTGGGTTATACCGATGCCGGACTGGTATTTTTAGGGGCTGGTGTCTTCTCCTGGTTAAGCCTTGAACCGGTGATCCTTCAACGACTGCGCAGTTCGGGAGAATTACCCACGGCGCTGCGGACATCGCTCGGCATTCAGCTTGCCCCTGCGCTGGTGGCTTGTAGCGCCTGGTTGAGCGTCAATGGCGGCGAGGGTGACACGCTGGCGAAAATGCTCTTTGGCTACGGGCTGCTGCAATTGCTGTTTATGCTGCGCCTGATGCCGTGGTATCTCTCACAGCCGTTTAATGCCTCATTCTGGAGTTTTTCGTTCGGTGTTTCTGCGCTGGCAACCACCGGTTTGCATCTGGGAAGCGGCAGCGATAATGGCTTTTTCCATACACTGGCGGTGCCGCTGTTTATCTTTACCAATTTTATTATTGCATTACTGCTCATCCGTACTTTCGCGCTTCTGATGCAGGGAAAATTGTTAATCAGAACTGAGCGCGCCGTTTTAATGAAATCCGAGGACAGAGAATGATCATTCGTGACGAAAACTACTTTACTAACAAATACGAACTCACCCGCACACACTCCGAAGTTCTGGACGCTGTGAAAATCGTTAAACCGGGGAAAACGCTGGACTTGGGCTGTGGCAACGGTCGTAACAGCCTTTACCTTGCAGCCAATGGTTATGATGTTGACGCATGGGATAAAAATGCCATGAGTATTGCCAACGTTGAGCGCATTAAAGCCATTGAAAATCTGGAAAATTTACGTACTCAGGTTATCGATCTGAATAGCCTCACGTTTGATGGGCAATATGATTTTATTCTTTCGACAGTGGTGCTGATGTTCCTGGAGGCGAAAACCATCCCAGGGCTGATTGCCAATATGCAACGTTGTACTAAACCTGGCGGTTACAACCTGATTGTGGCAGCGATGGATACCGCTGATTTTCCATGTACCGTCGGCTTTCCGTTTGCCTTCAAAGAAGGAGAGCTACGTCGTTATTATGAAGGCTGGGATTTATTGAAATACAATGAAGATGTCGGTGAATTACACCGCACCGATGCCAACGGTAATCGTATTAAACTGCGTTTCGCTACTATGCTGGCACGTAAGAAATGACCTGAAAAGGATCAACGTAAGAAGTTTGCCTGTTGATCTATTCGGTAAGCATATTTTTTAGCAGGATGATGTGAAATAAGTCACAGCGGATGTGCTTTTTTATCGCCTCAAGTCTCTGAAAATAAATCAATGATGATTGACTCAGCTCCTTTTTCAGCATTGACTATATTGTCGAAAAAGGGGCCGATAAATTTATTTCTGCCAACACTTTTTTTGCCACAACACGAAGCGGTGCTTTTTGCTATAACTTAAAAAGTAATATAATCATCTCAGGAAACTATTCATGCGTACCACATCAATTGCGAAAGTTGCAGCTTTATGCGGCTTGTTGGCTCTGTCCGGCTGTGCCTCTAAAATCACCCAGCCGGATAAATACTCTGGCTTTTTAAAGAATTACTCTGATCTTCAGGAAACAACATCGGCAACAGGTAAACCCGTTTTACGCTGGGTTTCCCCTGATTTCGACCAAAGTAAATATGACAGTATTGTCTGGAATCCAATCACTTATTATCCGGTGCCGAAACCCTCTACCCAGGTAGGGCAGAAAGTGTTGGATACAATTTTGAGCTATACCAATACCGAAATGAAAGAGGCTATCGCGCAGCGTAAACCACTGGTGACTACCGCTGGTCCGCGTAGTCTGATTTTCCGTGGTGCCATTACCGGTGTTGATACCAGCAAAGAAGGGCTGCAATTCTATGAAGTGGTTCCTGTTGCATTAGTGGTAGCGGGAACACAAATGGCAACCGGTCACCGTACCATGGATACCCGCCTGTACTTTGAAGGCGAACTGATTGATGCGGCTACCAATAAACCTGTTATCAAAGTCGTTCGTCAGGGCGAAGGTAAAGATCTGAATAACGAAAGTACGCCAATGGCTTTTGAAAACATTAAGCAAGTTATTGATGACATGGCGACCGATGCCACCATGTTTGACGTTAACAAAAAGTAATGCCAGTCGCGCCATCGTAAGATGGCGCTTCTTATTATCGGTTTCTGTCAGCAATTAAATTCAACACCACGTAACAGACGCCGCCGGCAATTAATCCCCAAAACGCCGAACCAATCCCAACCAATGTCAGCCCGCTCGCTGTTACCAGAAATGCCACCACAGCAGCGTCGCGCTCACGCTCATTATGCAGCGCCTGATACAAACTACCGCCAATGGTGCTTAACAGCGCCAGACCAGCCAGCATCTGGATCCAGCTAACCGGTAGGGCTGCCATCATTCCGGTAATGGCGCTACCAAACAGACCAGCAAGCAAATAAAAGACGCCCGCAACGGCGGCAGCCAACCAACGCCTATCTTTGTCCGGATGCGCTTCCGGGCTTTGGCAAATAGCGGCAGTAATTGCCGCGATACCGACGGAATAAACCCCGAAAGGGGAAAAAAACAGCGCCAGCAACCCTGTGAATACAATCAGTGGCGAAACCGGAGCCGAATACCCGGCTGCTTTCATTGCCGCAATACCCGGTGCGTTTTGCGACGCCATTGTCACCAAAAACAGAGGCAAGGCAACGCTAAGGCTATGAGCAAACGAAAAGTCAGGGGCTATATAAGCAGGGAGAACGGGTTTAAAGATAACGTCAGTTGTTACAACGTCACCTTGTGCGATAACGATCACGATCCCAATAATCATCGCGGCGATCACCGCATAGCGTGGCGCAAAGGCTTTCGTCGTCAGCCACACCAGCAACATACTGCCACACAACGTAAACTGACCATCCAGACTGGCAAACGCCTGTAAACCAAAGCGTAATAAAATCCCGGCAAGCATTGCTGCTGCAAGTGAGTGCGGAATAATGCGCATCAGACGAGCAAAGAGTCCCGTTATGCCGCAGAGGACAATTAATGCGTTAGTGACTATAAAAACGCCAATGGCTTCGCCGAGCGTTAATCCCTGTAAACCGGTGACTAACAACGCCGCGCCAGGCGTTGACCAGGCGGTGAGAACAGGCACGCGATACCATAATGTCAGAGCCAGCGTACTGACGCCCATTGCCAGTCCCAGCGCCGTCATCCAGCCGGAGATTTGTGTAGTGGTTGCTCCGGCGACGATCGCCGCTTGCCAGATTATTGCTGCTGAACTGGCGTAGCCAATCAATACCGCCAGAAACCCCGCCAGTAGCGTGGGTGGGGGAATAGAAAACAGACGCATAGTCACCTCGTGCGTTATAGCGTACAGGCACCGTATCATTTGTCCGTTATAACGCACAAGTGATAAACTCCTGTTTTGCAGGAGGACTCGCATGGAAAATCTCGCTCACTATTTATCCGCCACGCTAAAACAACTACGTCAGCAGCGCGGCTGGAGTCTTTCGCGACTGGCAGAAGCCACGGGCGTTTCTAAAGCGATGTTAGGGCAGATCGAGCGCAATGAATCCAGCCCGACGGTCGCGACATTATGGAAAATTGCCACCGGGATGAACGTGCCATTTTCGACATTTATTTCGCCGCCACAGACCGTCACGCCATCAGTTTATGATCCACAACAGCAGGCAATGGTGATCACTTCGCTGTTTCCTTATGATCCGCAACTCTGCTTTGAACACTTCTCGATTCAGATGGCACCCGGTGCAATAAGCGAATCGACGCCGCACGAAAAGGGGGTAATTGAGCATGTTGTCGTCATTGATGGGCAGTTAGATCTGTGCGTTGATGGTGAATGGCGTAGCCTTAATTGCGGAGAAGGTGCTCGTTTTGCTGCCGACGTCACGCATACCTATCGTAATGGCGGCAAGCAAGCCGTGCATTTTCATTCCCTTATTCATTACCCACGCAGTTAAGCGGGAAAACTATTTCGCAACGTCGCGCTTGTGGCTAAAATAGCCGCCATTTTTCAGCTACTGGATAAGAATGTGACCGTATCTTCTCATCGCCTTGAACTGTTAAGTCCGGCACGCGATGCCGCCATTGCCCGCGAAGCTATTTTGCACGGTGCCGATGCTGTTTATATCGGCGGCCCTGGTTTTGGTGCCCGTCATAATGCCAGTAATAGCCTGAAAGATATTGCCGAGCTGGTGCCATTTGCCCATCGTTATGGTGCAAAAATTTTCGTCACGCTTAACACCATTTTGCATGACGATGAACTGGAACCTGCGCAGCGACTGATTACCGACCTTTACCAGACAGGCGTTGATGCACTGATCGTTCAGGATATGGGGATTCTGGAACTTGATATTCCGCCGATTGAACTACACGCCAGTACGCAGTGTGATATTCGCACTGTAGAGAAAGCGAAGTTTCTTTCGGACGTCGGTTTTACGCAGATTGTGCTGGCGCGTGAGCTTAATCTGGAGCAGATCCGCGCGATTCATCAGGCCACGGACGCGACCATTGAATTCTTTATTCATGGCGCACTGTGCGTGGCCTATTCGGGTCAGTGCTACATTTCTCATGCGCAAACAGGGCGTAGCGCCAACCGTGGCGATTGCTCGCAGGCGTGCCGTTTGCCATACACATTGAAAGACGATCAGGGGCGGGTGGTTTCCTATGAAAAACATCTGCTGTCGATGAAAGATAACGATCAGACTGCCAACCTGGGCGCGTTGATTGATGCAGGCGTGCGTTCCTTCAAGATTGAAGGGCGTTACAAAGATATGAGCTACGTGAAGAATATCACCGCCCATTATCGCCAGATGCTGGATGCCATTATTGAAGAACGTGGCGATCTGGCGCGAGCTTCATCCGGTCGTACCGAGCACTTCTTCGAACCGTCGACGGAAAAAACCTTCCATCGTGGCAGCACAGACTACTTTGTTAATGCGCGTAAAGGCGATATTGGCGCGTTCGATTCACCGAAATTTATCGGCCTGCCGGTGGGTGAAGTCGTGAAAGTAGCGAAAGATCATCTTGATGTTGAGGTTACCGAACCGCTGGCTAACGGCGATGGCCTGAACGTAATGATTAAACGTGAAGTCGTCGGCTTTCGTGCCAACACGGTAGAGAAAACCGGGGAAAATCAGTACCGCGTCTGGCCAAATGAGATGCCAGCAGAGCTGCACAAAATTCGCCCGCACCATCTGCTTAATCGCAACCTCGACCATAACTGGCAGCAGGCGCTGACCAAAACCTCCAGCGAACGTCGAGTGGCGGTAGACATTGAACTGGGCGGCTGGCAGGAACAATTGATTCTGACTCTGACCAGCGAAGAGGGCGTCAGTATCACGCATACCCTGGACGGGCAGTTCGACGAGGCGAATAATGCCGAAAAAGCACTCAACAATCTGACCGAAGGATTGTCGAAGCTGGGGCAGACTATCTATTACGCTCGTAATGTACAAATTAACTTGCCGGGGGCGCTGTTTGTGCCAAATAGTCTGTTAAATCAGTTCCGCCGTGAGGCTGCTGAAATGCTGGATGCTGCGCGTCTTGCCAGTTATCAGCGCGGTAGTCGTAAACCGGTTGCTGACCCTGCGCCAGTTTATCCGCAAACACATTTGAGTTTCCTCGCGAACGTTTACAACCAGAAAGCGCGTGAATTTTATCATCGCTATGGTGTGCAACTGATTGATGCTGCCTATGAAGCGCATGAAGAGAAGGGCGAAGTGCCGGTAATGATCACCAAGCACTGTCTGCGCTTTGCCTTCAATCTGTGTCCGAAGCAGGCGAAAGGCAATATCAAAAGCTGGAAAGCAACGCCAATGCAGCTGGTTAATGGTGATGAAGTGTTAACGCTGAAGTTTGATTGCCGCCCGTGTGAGATGCACGTCATCGGCAAAATCAAAAATCACATTCTGAAAATGCCGTTACCGGGGAGTGTTGTCGCCTCCGTAAGCCCGGATGAACTGATGAAAACATTGCCGAAGCGAAAAGGGTAAAAACGCAAGTTTTCAGACCTGTTCACAACTTATTGAATTTGCAGATATTACAGGCCGGGTAAGGCGTTCATACCGTATCCGGCAACAAACGACTCAACGCTGTCCCGCTTCTGGTTTGCGTGACTTTTGCCAGTAAAAATGCTCGCGCAAACCTTCTGCCGATTCTTCCGCAACGGCGCGCAATTCATCACTGTCCGCTTCATGACGCAGTTGATGATCCACATTTTTTACCCACAAAAATTCATGTCCTTTGTGTCCTGCCATCAACTGTCCAGAGAACAGCGCACACGTTAATAAGACAACCGATAACGCCTTCGTAAACATCCCGACACCTTTTTCTTACCTTTTGCCGCTATGATGCCGATAGTTTCTTGAGGTTATTATTCAGTTTTGCAAATTAGCGCAAAGAAATTCTGGAATCAGCCTTCCTGATTTTGCATCGCATTCTGCCGTTGCGGCAATTAAGTGCTATTTTCGAGCAAATTACATACGGAGGTAAACAATAATGTTTACTTTGTTGATATACTCAGCGGCAGGGAGGCGATGTGAAACAAAACGAGTTCAGACGTTGGCTCGAATCTCAGGGCGTAGATGTGACGAATGGCAGCAACCATTTGAAACTCCGGTTTCGCGGGAGGCGCAGTGTCATGCCGCGTCACTCCAGCGATGAGATCAAAGAACCATTGCGTAAAGCCATTCTGAAACAACTCGGTTTGAGTTAATCGCCAGTTAAAAGGTTAATGACATGCGAGAGACAGTCGAAATTATGCGTTATCCCGTCACTCTTACACCCGCGCCGGAAGGCGGTTATGTGGTTTCTTTTGTAGATATTCCTGAAGCGTTGACTCAGGGAGAAACAGTCGCTGAAGCGATGGAGGCAGCAAAATATGCCTTAATCACCGCATTTGATTTTTATTTTGAAGACAACGAGCTTATCCCGTTACCTTCGCCATTAAATAATAACGATCACTTTATTGAAGTACCTTTAAGCGTCGCCTCTAAGGTATTGCTGCTAAATGCTTTTTTGCAGTCAGAAATCACCCAGCAAGAGCTGGCGAAGCGAATTGGTAAACCTAAGCAGGAGATCACCCGCTTGTTTGATTTGCACCACGCGACAAAAATCGACGCCGTCCAGCTTGCGGCTAAAGCTCTGGGCAAAGAGTTATCGCTGGTGATGGTTTAATTACAGTTAACGAAAAGTTGTCATTTTTAACAACTGATATAGACTGCCGGATCATCTGCACATAAAAACGATCCGATAATGAAAAAATACCAGCAACTGGCAGAACAATTACGTGAGCAAATTGCGTCGGGCATCTGGCAACCCGGCGATCGTTTGCCTTCGTTGCGTGAACAGGTGGCGCTTTCTGGCATGAGTTTTATGACCGTCAGCCATGCCTATCAGTTGCTCGAAAGTCAGGGGCATATTATCGCGAGACCGCAGTCGGGTTATTACGTTGCGCCACAGGCATTAAAACTGCCGAAAGCGCCAGTCATTCCGGTCACACGTGATGAAACGGTCGATATCAATACCTATATTTTTGACATGTTGCAGGCCAGTCGCGATCCTTCAGTGGTGCCGTTTGCATCCGCTTTTCCCGATCCGCGCTTGTTTCCGCTTCAACAACTTAATCGCTCCCTGGCCCAGGTAAGCAAAACCGCAACGGCGATGAGCGTGATTGAAAACTTACCGCCAGGAAACGCAGAACTGCGGCAGGCTATTGCTCGTCGCTATGCTCTACAGGGCATCACAATTTCGCCTGATGAGATCGTCATCACCGCCGGGGCGCTGGAAGCACTAAATCTCAGTTTACAAGCGGTAACCGAACCGGGTGACTGGGTGATTGTCGAGAATCCTTGTTTTTACGGCGCGTTACAGGCGCTGGAGCGGTTACGGCTGAAAGCGTTATCGGTGGCGACGGATGTTAACGAGGGGATCGACCTTCAGGCGCTTGAACTGGCGTTACAAGAGTATCCAGTGAAAGCGTGCTGGTTAATGACCAACAGCCAGAACCCGCTCGGTTTTACCTTAACGCCACAGAAAAAAGCGCGGCTGGTAGAACTCCTTAGTCAGTACAACGTGATGCTGATTGAAGATGACGTCTACAGCGAACTTTACTTCGGACGGGAAAAACCGCTGCCCGCAAAAGCGTGGGATCGCCACGATGGCGTGCTGCATTGTTCATCATTCTCCAAATGCCTAGTGCCAGGTTTTCGCATCGGTTGGGTCGCCGCAGGAAAACATGCGCGTAAAATCCAACGTTTGCAGTTGATGAGTACACTTTCCACCAGTTCACCGATGCAGCTTGCCCTGGTGGATTACCTTTCTACACGCCGCTATGATGCGCATCTGCGTCGTCTACGTCGTCAGCTCGCGGAACGCAAACAACGCGCCTGGCAGGCGCTGCTGCGTTACCTGCCTGCGGAAGTGAAAATACACCATAACGACAGTGGTTATTTTCTCTGGCTGGAACTTCCCGAACCGTTAGATGCGGGAGAATTAAGTCTGGCGGCACTGGCGCATCACATCAGTATTGCGCCGGGTAAAATGTTTTCTACTGGCGAACGCTGGTCGCGTTTTTTCCGTTTTAATACCGCGTGGCAATGGGGAGAGCGTGAAGAGCAGGCAGTAAAAGAATTAGGCAAACTTATTCAAGAACATCTTAAGTAGCTTTCAATTTAATTCCTCTCAGGTTGGGTAATATGAATTTCGAATAGAAGCCATATTTCGTAACCCCTTGTCTATACTCCAGAAGATAGCTTCACAGACGGCATAATGCGCGTTAGCTCACAACCTGATTAAATTTTCTCAGGGGCGAAGGTGTGCCTGCAAGCCGCCGTCTATGGTTAAACAAGGAGATATTTTTACGGCACGGCGGCTGAACAATTAATTACGACAGGAGTAAGACCTTATGAGCAAGACATTTGCCCGCAGCAGCCTGTGTGCGCTCACCATGACAATAATGACTGCCCACGCCGCCGAGCCCCCCACCAATTTAGATAAATCGGAAGGGCGCCTGGATATAATCGCCTGGCCGGGATATATCGAACGCGGACAAACCGATAAACAATACGACTGGGTAACGCAATTCGAAAAAGAGACAGGTTGCGCGGTGAATGTGAAAACCGCCGCGACTTCCGATGAAATGGTCAGCCTGATGACCAAAGGGGGTTACGATCTGGTTACGGCGTCCGGCGATGCCTCGCTGCGTTTGATTATGGGTAAACGCGTGCAGCCGATTAATACCGCGCTCATCCCTAACTGGAAAACACTCGATCCTCGTGTAGTAAAAGGCGACTGGTTTAACGTCGGCGGTAAAGTTTATGGTACGCCGTATCAGTGGGGGCCTAACCTGTTGATGTACAACACCAAAACCTTCCCGACACCGCCGGATAGCTGGCAAGTGGTTTTTGTTGAGCAGAATCTGCCGGACGGCAAGAGCAACAAAGGCCGGGTACAAGCCTATGATGGCCCCATCTATATTGCCGATGCCGCGTTGTTTGTCAAAGCTACGCAGCCGCAGTTGGGCATCAGCGATCCATACCAACTTACCGAAGAACAATATCAGGCGGTGCTGAAAGTGCTGCGCGATCAGCATGGGTTAATCCATCGCTACTGGCATGACACCACCGTACAAATGAGCGATTTCAAAAACGAGGGTGTCGTGGCTTCCAGCGCCTGGCCGTATCAGGCCAACGCGTTGAAAGCCGAAGGCCAACCGATCGCCACCGTATTCCCAAAAGAGGGCGTTACCGGCTGGGCCGACACCACCATGTTGCATAGCGAAGCGAAACATCCGGTTTGCGCTTACAAATGGATGAACTGGTCATTAACGCCAAAAGTGCAGGGCGATGTGGCAGCCTGGTTTGGCTCATTGCCGGTCGTGCCGGAAGGATGTAAAGCCAGTCCGTTATTAGGCGAAAAAGGCTGTGAGACCAACGGTTTTAACTATTTCGATAAAATTGCTTTCTGGAAAACGCCTATAGCAGAAGGGGGCAAGTTTGTTCCCTACAGTCGCTGGACGCAGGATTACATTGCCATTATGGGCGGTCGCTAACTTCGCTGAGGTGTTTTATGACGTACGCAGTGGAGTTTGACAACGTCTCGCGGTTGTACGGTGACGTGCGCGCGGTAGATGGCGTCAGTATTGCGATAAAAGATGGTGAGTTCTTTTCAATGCTGGGGCCGTCCGGCTCCGGCAAAACCACCTGCCTGCGCCTGATTGCCGGATTTGAACAACTTTCCGGCGGGGCGATCGCTATCTTTGGTAAACCCGCCAGCAATCTGCCACCGTGGGAGCGGGATGTTAATACCGTTTTCCAGGACTATGCGCTGTTTCCCCATATGTCGATTCTCGATAATGTGGCCTACGGGCTGATGGTCAAAGGAGTGGAGAAAAAACAGCGTTACATCATGGCGCAAGAGGCGCTGGAAAAAGTGGCGCTGGGTTTTGTTCAGCAACGTAAACCATCACAACTTTCTGGTGGTCAGCGCCAGCGGGTTGCTATCGCCAGAGCGTTAGTGAATGAACCGCGCGTATTATTGCTGGATGAACCACTCGGCGCGCTGGATCTCAAGTTGCGTGAGCAGATGCAACTTGAGCTGAAAAAGCTGCAACAATCTCTCGGCATTACGTTTATTTTCGTCACCCACGATCAGGGGGAAGCATTATCAATGTCCGACCGTGTGGCGGTGTTCAACAACGGTCGCATTGAGCAGGTCGATTCACCACGTGATCTCTACATGCGCCCGCGCACGCCGTTTGTTGCCGGATTCGTGGGTACATCCAACGTTTTTGATGCGCTGATGGCAGAGAAACTTTGCGGAATGATGGGTAGCTTCGCATTGCGCCCGGAACATATTCGCCTCAATACACCTGGCGAAGTGCAGGCTAATGGCACGATCCAGGCGGTGCAGTATCAGGGGGCGGCGACCCGTTTTGAACTGACACTGAGCGGCGGTGAAAAACTGCTGGTTAGTCAGGCCAATATGACGGGGGAAGAACTCCCCGCTACGCTTACTCCAGGACAACAGGTGATGGTTTCCTGGTCGCGTGATGTGATGGTGCCGCTGGTTGAGGAGAGGTGAATGGCGATGAATGTATTGCAATCACCTTCACGTCCAGGTCTGGGTAAGGTGTCCGGTTTCTTCTGGCGTAATCCGGGGCTGGGGCTGTTTTTACTGCTGCTTGGCCCGTTGATGTGGTTTGGCATCGTCTATTTCGGTTCGCTGCTGACGATGTTATGGCAGGGTTTTTATACCTTTGATGATTTCACCATGTCGGTAACACCGGAACTGACACTGGCGAATATCCGCGCGCTGTTTAATCCGGCCAATTACGACATCATTCTCCGCACGCTGACTATGGCTGTGGCAGTCACTATCGCCAGCGCCATTCTGGCTTTTCCAATGGCGTGGTATATGGCGCGCTACACCAGCGGTAAGATGAAAGCGTTTTTTTACATTGCAGTAATGTTGCCGATGTGGGCGAGCTATATCGTCAAAGCCTATGCCTGGACGTTATTGCTGGCGAAAGATGGCGTGGCGCAGTGGTTTTTACAGCATTTGGGGTTGGAACCGTTATTAACTGCGTTTCTCACGCTACCGGCGGTGGGTGGTAATACACTGTCAACTTCCGGACTGGGACGCTTTCTGGTGTTTCTCTACATCTGGCTGCCGTTCATGATTCTGCCGGTGCAGGCGGCGCTGGAGCGTTTGCCCTCGTCACTTTTGCAAGCCTCAGCGGATTTAGGCGCACGTCCACGGCAAACCTTCCGTTATGTGGTGTTACCGCTGGCGATCCCTGGCATTGCAGCCGGCTCTATTTTTACCTTCTCGCTAACGCTGGGCGATTTTATTGTCCCGCAGCTGGTTGGCCCGCCGGGGTATTTTATCGGCAACATGGTTTACTCGCAGCAAGGCGCGATTGGCAATATGCCGATGGCAGCAGCGTTCACCCTGGTGCCGATTGTTCTCATCGCACTGTATCTGGCGTTCGTGAAACGTCTGGGAGCGTTCGATGCACTCTGAGCGCGCACCGTTTTTCCTCAAACTGGCGGCCTGGGGCGGCGTGGTTTTCCTCCATTTTCCCATCCTGATTATCGCGGCCTATGCTTTTAACACTGAAGATGCGGCGTTTAGTTTTCCACCGCAAGGTCTGACGCTGCGCTGGTTTAGCGTGGCAGCACAGCGTAGTGATATTCTTGATGCCGTGACACTGTCACTTAAAGTGGCGGCGCTGGCGACATTAATGGCGCTGGTGTTAGGGACGCTGGCAGCCGCCGCGCTCTGGCGACGAGACTTTTTCGGCAAAAACGCCATTTCGCTGTTACTGCTGCTGCCTATTGCGTTGCCGGGCATTGTCACAGGCCTGGCGTTATTAACCGCGTTTAAAACTATCAATCTGGAGCCGGGATTTTTCACCATCGTAGTCGGTCATGCGACTTTTTGCGTAGTGGTGGTGTTTAACAATGTCATCGCCCGTTTTCGCCGTACCTCGTGGAGTCTGGTAGAGGCGTCAATGGATCTTTGAGCCAATGGCTGGCAAACCTTCCGCTACGTGGTGTTGCCGAATCTCAGTTCGGCGCTACTGGCAGGAGGAATGCTGGCGTTTGCCTTGTCGTTCGATGAAATCATCGTTACGACTTTTACGGCAGGTCATGAACGAACGTTACCGTTGTGGTTGCTCAATCAGCTTGGGCGACCGCGTGATGTACCGGTAACCAACGTGGTGGCACTGCTGGTTATGTTGGTAACAACCTTGCCGATCCTGGGAGCCTGGTGGCTAACCCGCGAAGGCGACAATGGTCAATAACCACTGATACAGGAATATGCTATGCAACATAAGTTACTGATTAACGGAGAACTGGTTAGCGGCGAAGGGGAAAAACAGCCTGTCTATAATCCGGCAACGGGGGAAGTATTACTGGAGATTGCGGAGGCATCCGCAGAACAGGTGGATGCTGCTGTTCGCGCGGCAGATGCAGCATTTGCTGAATGGGGGCAAACCACGCCAAAAGCGCGTGCGGAATGCCTGCTGAAACTGGCGGATGTTATCGAAGAAAACGGTCAGGTTTTTGCCGAACTGGAGTCCCGTAACTGTGGCAAACCGCTGCATAGTGCGTTCAATGATGAAATTCCGGCGATTGTCGATGTCTTCCGCTTTTTCGCCGGAGCGGCGCGCTGTCTGAATGGTCTGGCGGCAGGTGAATATCTTGAAGGTCATACTTCGATGATCCGTCGGGATCCGTTGGGGGTTGTGGCTTCTATCGCGCCGTGGAATTACCCGCTGATGATGGCTGCGTGGAAACTGGCTCCGGCGCTGGCGGCAGGGAACTGCGTCGTGCTTAAACCATCAGAAATTACCCCGCTGACAGCGTTGAAGCTGGCAGAGCTGGCGAAAGATATCTTCCCGGCAGGCGTGATCAACGTACTGTTTGGCAGAGGCAAAACGGTGGGTGATCCGCTGACCGGTCATCTCAAAGTGCGGATGGTGTCGCTGACGGGCTCTATCGCCACCGGCGAGCACATCATCAGCCATACCGCACCGTCCATTAAGCGCACTCATATGGAACTTGGCGGTAAAGCGCCAGTGATTGTCTTTAATGATGCTGACATTGAAGCGGTTGTCGAAGGTGTACGTACATTTGGCTATTACAATGCCGGGCAAGATTGTACTGCTGCCTGTCGTATCTACGCGCAAAAAGGCATTTACGACGTACTGGTAGAAAAACTCGGTGCCGCAGTGGCAACGTTGAAATCAGGCGCGCCGGATGATGAATCCACAGAGCTTGGCCCGTTAAGTTCACTGGCGCATCTCGAACGCGTCAGCCGGGCGGTGGAAGAGGCGAAGGCGACGGGACACATTAAGGTGATCACCGGCGGTGAAAAGCGGCAGGGTAATGGTTATTATTATGCGCCTACACTGCTGGCGGGTGCGTTACAAGAAGATGCTATCGTCCAAAGAGAGGTATTTGGGCCGGTAGTCAGCGTGACGGTCTTCGACAACGAAGAGCAAGTAGTTAACTGGGCGAATGACAGCCAATATGGCTTAGCTTCTTCAGTATGGACGAAAGATGTGGGTAGAGCGCACCGCGTCAGCGCGCGTCTGCAATATGGCTGCACCTGGGTTAATACCCATTTCATGCTGGTAAGTGAAATGCCGCACGGCGGGCAGAAACTCTCAGGCTATGGCAAAGATATGTCACTTTATGGGCTGGAAGATTACACCGTAGTACGCCACGTAATGGTTAAACATTAAGGATAATGTTGTAAATCTGGAGAGTGTGAGAAGATCTAACGCACTGTCAGAGAGTTGATTTTTCTCTGACAGTGCGTACTGCGTGCAATTTTGCTACATCAGATAAACCATCCAAATCTCATAGAGATAAGAGTAAACAACCCAACAGCAGCAAAGAGATTTATCAGCACTACAGTTCTACTGGAAACGTTCATTTTTGCCACCTTTTGTCATAGCCCTTATGTGTATAGTACGGGTTAAGAAAATCCGCAATCATACTTATTCTGAAGATGGACAAGAACATGCCGTAGGTTATTGAATTTATCTCAAATGGACTGAAAACTTGATATACATCAAGAAATGACGCATATTTGCGCGCGTTTTATTCATCTGGCTGGATGCCCGTACATGTCTCTTTTTCAATGTTTGCTTGTTTTTTATGCTGTCATGGCAGCAATCGCCTTTCTCATTACCTGGTTTCTTTCCCACGATAAGAAGAGCATTCGCTTTTTGAGCGCCTTTCTGGTGGGGATTACATGGCCGATGAGTTTTCCGGTGGCGCTACTGTTTTCTCTATTTTAAATCTCACTCGCTGGCTTGACGGCACAACGCAGACTTATATCATTTGGGTGAATCGATAAATTTCACAAGTGGCTAAGGAGAAAGTATGTCGCATCTGGATGAAGTCATCGCGCGCGTGGATGCCGCGATTGAGGAGAGCGTCATTGCCCATATGAACGAGTTGTTAATCGCCCTGAGCGATGACGCAGAGTTAAGCCGGGAAGATCGCTACACACAGCAGCAGCGTTTGCGTACCGCAATCGCTCATCACGGTCGCAAGCATAAAGAAGATATGGAGGCGCGCCACGAACAATTAACCAAAGGCGGCACCATCCTCTGATTAGAACGTGCGTCTGGCCACCAGCCAGGCGCCAACTACCAATAAAACTGCCCCGCAAATTGGGCCAATCAGCGCCCGAAGTGGCACGCCATGACTGCGGAAAATATCCAGCACCAGACCACCAATAAGTTGACTGGCGACCAGTACAGCAATGGTCGTTGCCGCGCCAACATTCTGATATCCGCTGATACTGGCGAAAACAAAAAACGATCCCAACAAACCAGGGATTAGAGTCCACCAGCGCACGCTGGAAACCAGTTCGCCAAAGCCTGCTGTTCCTTGCCTAAACCACAAAATAGACACGAACAGCACAATCCCCACCAGTGAATTCAGCAGCATGGCGATGAGAATGGTAGAGGATGTCTGGGTGATGCGTACCATCAATGTGTTTTGCACCACAAGACCAATCCCGGCAGCGATCAAAAAGGCAAGGGTAAGCGACTGATTCATTCGAGTGAATCCGGTTCGCTACGATCGTCGAGTTGTAATTGCATAAAGGTGAGATCCAACCAGCGACCAAATTTAGTACCAACCTGTGGCATTTGCGCTGTGACGACAAATCCCAGCGACTGGTGCAGATGCAACGACGCCTGATTTTGTGATTCTATGCCGGCAACCATCACATGCTTACCGCAGTTCCGCGCTTCATCAATCAACGCGCGTAACAATTTTCGCCCAAGACCTTTACCCTGATGATCCGGATGGACATAAACCGAATGTTCCACGGTATGGCGAAAACCGTCGAAACTACGCCAGTCACCAAACGAGGCATATCCTGTAACTACGCCATCTTCTTCGCTCACCAGCACCGGATAACCCGATAAAGTCCGTGCTTCAAACCAGGCAATGCGGTTATCTGTATCCACAGTCTGGTCGTTCCAGATAGCTGCCGTATGCAGTACAGCATGGTTATAAATTTCCGCAATTGCAGCACAATCGGCTTTGCGGGCAGAACGGATGGACATCTTAAGCCTCGATAAAATAATGATGATGACGTTATCAATACTATCGAAAACAGCCCGAAGCAACGGATTCCTCAATGAAATTATTGCGTGTCGCAGAGGGGATGTGACGGCTGCAAACAAAACCAATCCAGTGAGCCTGCTACTATTGATGGATTCATGCCAAAAGCACAGGAGAGCATTATGGAGCAACAAAAGCAGCGTAATCGCCGTTGGGTTCTGGCGTCGCGTCCACACGGCGCGCCGGTTCCGGAGAATTTCCGTCTTGAAGAAGATGATGTCGCCACACCGGGTGAAGGACAGGTGTTATTACGCACGGTCTACCTGTCGTTGGATCCGTATATGCGCGGGCGCATGAGCGATGAGCCATCTTATTCACCACCAGTTGATATTGGTGGCGTGATGGTCGGTGGCACGGTGAGTCGGGTGGTGGAATCTAATCATCCGGATTACCAGCCTGACGACTGGGTGCTGGGTTACAGCGGTTGGCAGGATTACGACATATCCAGTGGCGATGATCTGGTGAAACTTGGCGATCATCCGGAAAATCCTTCGTGGTCACTGGGTGTGCTGGGAATGCCTGGCTTTACGGCTTATATGGGGCTGCTGGATATCGGTCAACCCAAAAAGGGAGAAACGCTGGTAGTTGCTGCGCAACGGGGCCGGTTGGCGCGACAGTGGGGCAAATCGGCAAACTAAAAGGCTGCCGCGTGGTGGGTGTTGCCGGTGGCGCGGAAAAATGTCGTCATGCCACAGACGTTCTGGGTTTTGATGTTTGCCTTGATCATCACGCAGATGATTTTGCCGAACAACTGGCGAAAGCGTGTCCGAAAGGCGTGGACATCTATTATGAAAACGTTGGTGGTAAGGTGTTTGATGCGGTGCTGCCTTTACTCAATACATCCGCGCGTATTCCCGTTTGCGGTTTAGTGAGCGGTTATAACGCCACCGAACTGCCTTCCGGGCCGGATCGGTTACCGCTACTTATGGCTACGGTGCTGAAAAAACGTATTCGCCTGCAAGGGTTTATTATTAGTCAGGATTACGGTCATCGCATCCATGAGTTCCAGCAAGAGATGGGGCAATGGGTGAAGGAGGGGAAAATTCACTATCGTGAACAAATTACCGATGGTTTAGAGAACGCCCCGCAGACATTCATCGGCCTGCTGAATGGTAAAAACTTCGGCAAAGTCGTGATCCGTGTTGCGGATGATGATTAACATTTCAGGTGGCGGCATTCTTGCCGCCACTAATGAATATTATTCAAATCGCCATGCGAGATTTACGCCTACACCATAATTCCGCCCAGGCGCAGGCTCGTAATATCGACCATTGGATTCATTAACAATCACCGAGCCGACATATTCTTTATCGAATAAATTATCGACACGACCAAATAAATCTATTGTCATATTACGATAATTATATTTGTAACCGGTGAACAAACCGACGAGAGTATAAGAGGGCGCTTTTGCTGTATTTTCGTCATCCGCCATGATATCGCCCATATAACGTGCTTCTGTGCCTGCATACCAGCCTTCTTCTGGTACATAACCTAACGATGCAAAGCCCATATTGCGGGCGATCCCGGGCATTCGGTTACCATTACAGTCCTGAGCGTTACAAACATTGCTGCGATAAGTTGCGTCAAGCCACGTCCACGACGCTTTCACACGGAAATCTCCGGCAAAACGCTGATCCCACGCCAGCTCGGCCCCCTGACGACGCGTCTTCCCGGCATTTTTATAAGTGGTACGCCCGCCGCTACTGCTATCAACAACGATTTCATCATCGGTATCGGTCTGGAATAACGCAGCGGTAAGCAGTCCATCGCCGATACGTGTTTTACTGCCGATTTCGATTGTGTCGTTGGTGGACGGTTTTAAACCAAAGTTCATGCCACTTTGCCCGTCGGCACGGTAAGAAAGCTCATTAATGGTTGGTGTTTCAAAACCGCGTCCGGCTGCCAGATAGACGTTCCAGGCATCGGTCATGGCGTATTTCAACGATCCCGCAGGAAGCCATTTGTGATAACTGGCATCACCGCTGTCATCACCGTTACCGGGGGTAACGTAATGATCGTTAGAATCAAACCACACGGAGCTGTAGCGCACGCCAGCATCCAGCGACAGTTTGTCGGTTAGTTGCCACTGGGTTTGTAAATAGGGATCGACGTTCCACATCAGATTGCGTTCGTCGCGACGCAAATCACCTTTTTGTCCGTACTCCGGCACGCCGTTATTAAGGCGGAAGTTATTGTAACCCTTTCGGTTTTCACTCATGTTTTCATAGTTCAGGCCAGTAGTGAAAGTGACCGGAACACCCAGTTCGCCACGATGTGTCCAGCGACTGTCTATACCCTGGTAATGACGTTGCAGGGTAATTACACCGCCTGCGTGTGACGGGTTAAGCTGCGGGGTCATCGGGATCGACTGATACTGGGTCGTTTCCCGTTCGCCTGCGTACATCATCACGCTCATCTCATCCTGCGCGCTAAGGCTGCGCTCGTAGCGTAATCCAGCCTGAGTTTGTTTGATGGTTTTACGCGTGTCGTACTGTTCAGCACGAGGCGCTTGTTGCGGATTCGCTTTCCATTCTGTTTCGGTCAACCCACCAGGGTCATCGGCTTTGATGTCCACACTGTTGAAAATCAGGTTTAACTTACTGGCGTCATCAATGCGTACGCCCAGTCTGGCATTGGCTAAATTTTTCTGTGCGCCGCTATGGTCACGATAGCCGTGAGTTGTAAAACGCGTGGTCGAAACGGTGTAATCAACATCACCAGGTTGGGTGCCGTCGCCCATTGCGCCCGTCGCTTTCAGTCCATAGCGCCAGCTACCATAACTGCCATAGTAACTGCTGGCTTCAATAGTTGGTGGCTGTTCGCCGGTTTGTGTGGTGACGTTCATTACGCCGCCAGACGCATTGCCATACAGGGCAGAGAAGGGGCCTCGTAGCACTTCCACGTTTTGCACACTACTTAAATCGATATTAGACGTTTGCCCTTGTCCGTCAGGCATAGTGGCGGGAATGCCATCAACATACAGGCGAATACCGCGAATACCGTAAGTGGAACGGGAACCAAATCCGCGAATAGACAGTTGTAGATCCTGCGCATAGTTCTGCCGGTTTTGTACCTGCAAACCAGGCACACTGGTCAGTGATTCAGACAAATTGATGCGCGGCGTTGCCAGACGCATCTCCTCGCCATCGACCACGCTTACCGCAGCGGGTGTGTCCAGTTCAGAAACTACCTGCGGCGCGGCGCTAACAATCATGGTTTGTTCATTAGCGGCAAAAGTGGAAGGAGAAAGGATAATCAGTGCGGGCAAAACGGTCTGTCGGACGGAAAAAATCTTCATGAAAAAAGCCAGGTTAAGAATGGGAAAACACCGTCATGGTAATGAATTTGTAAATTTATAGAAAACAAAACGGCACAATACGTTAATCAATTGGGAAAATTGTAGTCGTGGTGACAAGAAATGCTCCACATTTGAGAAAATAATGATTACCATTCCCATTTATAACAAGGGCGTAACGAAGATTATGCTCAACGAAGCATTGTGAAGCAGCTATAAATCGGTTCATCAAAGGGAGTCGTCATGCATTTACGTCATCTGTTTTCATCGCGCCTGCGTGGTTCGCTACTGTTAGGTTCATTGCTCGTTGCTTCATCATTCAGTACGCAGGCAGCGGAAGAAATGCTGCGTAAAGCGGTAGGTAAAGGTGCCTACGAAATGGCTTATAGCCAGCAGGAAAACGCGCTGTGGCTCGCCACATCGCAAAGCCGCAAACTGGACAAAGGCGGTGTGGTTTATCGTCTCGATCCGGTGACTCTGGAAGTCACTCAGGCAATTCATAACGATCTCAAGCCGTTTGGCGCCACTATCAACAACGCGACTCAAACGTTGTGGTTTGGTAACACAGTAAACAGTGCGGTCACGGCAATTGATGCCAAAACGGGCGAAGTGAAAGGGCGTCTGGTGCTGGACGATCGCAAACGTACAGAAGAAGTGCGTCCGCTACAGCCGCGTGAGCTGGTTGCTGATGATGCCACGAACACTGTTTACATCAGCGGTATTGGGAAAGAGAGTGTGATTTGGGTGGTTGATGGCGAGAATATCAAACTGAAAACCGCCATCCAGAACACCGGTAAAATGAGTACCGGTCTGGCGCTGGATAGCAAAGGCAAACGTCTTTACACCACTAACGCTGACGGCGAATTGATTACCATCGATACCGCCGACAATAAAATCCTGAGCCGTAAAAAGCTGCTGGATGATGGCAAAGAGCATTTCTTTATCAACATCAGTCTCGATACTGCCAACCAGCGAGCGTTTATCACTGATTCCAAAGCGGCGGAAGTGTTAGTGGTCGATACTCGTAACGGCAATATTCTGGCGAAGGTAGCGGCACCGGAATCACTGGCTGTGCTGTTTAACCCAGCGCGTAATGAAGCCTACGTGACGCATCGGCAGGCGGGTAAAGTCAGTGTGATTGACGCGAAAAACTACAAAGTAGTGAAAACGTTCGACACGCCGACCCATCCTAACAGCCTGGCGCTTTCTGCCGATGGCAAAACGCTGTATGTCAGCGTGAAGCAAAAATCGACTAAACAGCAAGAAGCCACTCAGCCGGACGATGTGATTCGTATTGCGCTGTAACAGACACGGGGGAGTTTGTCTTTCGTAGGCCGGATGCGGCGCAAGCGCTGCATCCGGCACGAACAAAGAGCACCTCGTCAGCAATATGAATGTGCCCGGCTCGTAGCCGGGCACATTTTGCAATTAACCCGCCGTCTCTGGTTTAAACACAATTTCCTGTTTTTCTTCTTCGACTACCGGCGCAGTGCTGTGAATTTCGGCTACGCGTTTGCGTACACCAAACCAACCCATAACTAGCAGAATACCGATAATCGGCAGCGCCGCGATGGTGTAAGTCCCGTTCGGGTAATCGAACGCCATCAGCACCAGAACACTCAGTAAAAACAGTAATGTCAGCCAGGAAGTGAAGGGCGCGCCAGGCAGTTTAAAACTGACATCCGCTGCTTTACCTTCTTTGATGGCTTTACGCAGACGCATCTGACAAACAATGATAAACGCCCACGAGGCAATAATTCCCAGTGATGCGAAGTTCAGGACAATCTCAAATACGCGCGACGGCACCAGATAATTGAGGAATACGCCGACGACATACACAACCAGCGTCGCCAGAATCCCGGCATACGGCACATGCTGGCGACTCATCTTCGCCATAAAACCCGGCGCAGATCCGCCCATCGCCATCGAACGCAGAATACGCCCGGTGCAGTACAGGCCAGAGTTCAGACTGGAGAGCGCGGCGGTCAGCACCACAATATTCATGATGCTGCCAATGTAAGGCACACCGAGTTTAGAGAAGAAGGTCACAAAAGGACTTTGACCGGCCTGATACGCACTCCACGGCAATAACATAACCAGCAACACCACGGAACCGACATAAAACAGGCCAATACGCCAAATCACGCTGTTAATTGCTTTTGGCACCATAGTCTGCGGATCTTTACATTCTCCGGCGGCAGTTCCGACCATTTCGATGGAGGCAAAAGCAAATACCACGCCCTGAATTAACACCAGCGCAGGCAGCAAACCGTGCGGGAAGAAGCCGCCATTATCGGTAATTAAATGAAAGCCAGTGGTGTTGCCATCCAGCGGCTGACCGCTACCGAGGAACACTGTACCCACGACCAAAAAGGTCACAATGGCGAGCACTTTAATCAGCGCAAACCAGAACTCCATCTCTGCGAACCATTTCACACCAATCATATTCATGGTGCCAACGATGGTCAGCGCAGCGAGCGCAAATACCCATTGCGGCACGCCGCCAAACGCGCCCCAGTAATGCATATACAGTGCGACGGCGGTGATATCGACAATCCCCGTCATCGCCCAGTTTATGAAGTACATCCAGCCGGCAACATAAGCGGCTTTCTCACCCAAAAACTCACGGGCATAAGAGACAAAACTACCACTGGAAGGGCGATGTAATACCAACTCACCCAACGCACGCAAAATAAAAAACGAAAACAGGCCGCAGATTAAATAGACCAGTGCCAGTGCCGGGCCGGCCATTTGCAGTCGGGCACCTGCGCCTAAAAACAAACCTGTCCCAATCGCGCCGCCAATGGCGATCATCTGCACCTGACGATTGCCCATCGCTTTGTGATAACCCTCTTCGTGGGCATTAAGCCAGCGACGTTTCGCGGCGTGTTGATCTGAAGTGTCGGTGTCGTGTTTACTCATTGCTCTCCCTGATTGCTTCGTTGAAAAAGTCTTATAAGTCGCCATGAACAATGTTTATTCATCCTGGCGATGACAGTTATCACCATTATTCTTTATGGGTATAAAACTATCGGCGCAGCATCCTACCTGTTATCGATAAACGATGCAAAATATCCCCTTACAAGTTGAGTGGGGATTAAAAGGATTGCTGAAAAAATGACAAATCTTAGTCCGGGCAGCCCTGTTTACTGACCTACACTTAAGCTTTAACGCTGTGCGGGGGAGATATGATTAAGGTTTATGGGGTTCCACCATGAGTGAACTGATGCTGACTTTGGCTGATATTCCCTATAAGTTTGTTGATGTCAGCGGAATAGAGTTATTTAGCCCACCGATTTCGCCCATTTTCTTTCGCTCGATATAACGCGGCATCGGCATCAGCAACTATTTGTTCAGCCGTTTTTGCAGGAGCAGAACAGGCAATCCCCTGACTAACCGTAACAAATGCACTAACAGCAGATGCCTGATGCGGGATAGCTGCCAGTTTAAGTTCTTGCTTAACTCTGGCTGCTATCGCTTCGGCTTCCTGCAAGCCCGCATCGAAAAGAATAATGGCAAACTCTTCGCCACCATAGCGCGTAACTACATCTTCGGGCTGGCGAATTGCGCGTTGCAGTGCGTCGGCAACTTGTATCAGACAACGATCGCCAGCAGGGTGCCCATAAGTGTCGTTGTAGCGTTTAAAAAAATCGACATCCAGCATAATTAAAACGAACGACGTCTTTTGTTCTACGGCATCGCGTAAAATACTATCCAACGCTCGTCGGTTTGCCACTCCAGTTAGAGGATCGCGATGAGCTAATGCATCGAGGCGATGAATCAACTGGTTGTTGTACTTATTTTGTTGCCATGCTTCTTCAAACCAACGCAACAAAATAAACCGTCCGCCATAGAGAGCCAGTGAAAAAATGCTCCAGATAACAGCAAAATGAATATTCACATGCTGATTGAGCACAAGACTGGCTAACGGGATGGTAAACCATAAGGGAATGATAAATGCGAGGAGTGATGGGGTGTGGAAATATAGCGCAACAACGGCGCTAAGCATTAGTAATACACACAGTGGATATGAAAAAGGCAGCGTCCAGTGTGCAATAAAATAAAAACAACACCATGACCATAGTAGGCTTAGAATAACCAATAACTGCTGAATATACTGTACTTTGTTGCGTGGGCTAACTAATAAAAGACCACTGATTAGCAGAATACCTAATGATGAAATATCAATAGTGTGTACAATATTTTTCTCATTAAACCATGGAGTCGTGCCTTCATTAAACAAAACCCCTCGAAGCAAAACCAACGATGCAAAACTGATGTTAATCAATGCAAACCACGGCAGGCTAATCGCCATACCGCGAATAACCATATTCTGGCGATTTTTCCATGAATAATGAGGGTGTTTTCTTTTGTCAGAATTCATTTTTGTTTATAACCCAAAAAGGGCAGGGAACCTGCCCGACTTACACGAAAATTATGGCGTTACAATATTGAACCAGAATTCAAAGTTATCCATATACCCTAACAGTTCGTTGAGTTTTTCCGCATTTCCAGTGATTTTTACTTCGCCCTTATCCGTGGCTTCTTTTAATGTCTCTTCCTTCAGGATGATTTTATTCAAGACATCGCGGGAGAGGGTGATAGTCGCATCGGCGTCAGAGGCTTGCGTATCAGCAGTGTGATTGAGTACACCGTTTTCCAGTTCCACCTTATAAGTGCCGCCATCTTCACCGAAATCAAAATTCAATACTGCTTTAGCGTCTGCCGCTTTCTCGCCATTTATATGCACAGCAAGATAATCAAAAAACATTTCCGGCGTCATGGCACGAACGGTGTCAGGACTGGCTGTATTTGGCGTAGGCAGTTTTTGCACACCATTGCGTAATTCCTGTGCGCCAGTGAGATAAAAATTACGCCACGGCCCGGATTCGGCCTGGTAGCCTAACTGTTCAAGCGCATCGGCTTCCAGATTCCTTGCTGCCTGGTTGTTTGGATCGGCAAACACTACCTTACTGACAACCTGGGCAACCCAGCGGAAATTTCCCTGGTCATAATCCTGTTTGGCTTTTTGTAAAATGGCATCAGCACCGCCCATATATTCCACGAATTTTTTAGCGGCGTCTTCTGGTGGCAGTTCATCGAGAGTCGCAGGATTACCATCAAACCAGCCGAGATAAAGCACATAAGTTGCTTTCACATCATGGCTCACTGAACCGTAATAACCGCGATTCGCCCAGGTGTTAGCAAGTGAAGAGGGCAATTTGAAGTTTGCGGCAATTTCATCACGAGTCAGCCCCTGATTCGCCATGCGTAGCGTTTGATCGTTGATATAACGGTACAAATCGCGTTGGCTTTTTAGCAGTTTGACAACGTTATCGTTACCCCAGGTTGGCCAGTGATGCTGGGCGAGAATAATCTCCGCTTTATCGCCCCACAGATTGAGTGCTTCGTTGATGTATTTAGACCACGGAAGAGGTTGACGAATTTTGGCACCACGCAGCGAATAGGTGTTGTGGAGGGTGTGCGTGACATCTTCTGCGGTTTCGATCAGTTTCTTTTCTTCAATAAACCACAGCATTTCGGAAGGTGCTTCGGAACCGGGTGCCATCAGAAAATCATAGGTCAGCCCGTCGATAGTCTCTTTTTGTCCGGTTTTGGTGATGTAGTTGGTAGGGGCAATCAATGTAACCGTTCCGGCTGAGGTCGTTGTTCCCAGCCCAGCGCCGACCTGACCTTTAGCATCAGGTTTCAACAAGTTACCGTACATATAACTGGCTCGTCGGCTCATTACATTGCCAGCCATAATATTTTCTGAAACAGCCTCTTCTAAAAATCCGGCTGGCGCATAAATTTTTGTTTTTCCTGATTTAACGTCAGCTTCATCAACTACACCGCGAACGCCGCCGTAGTGATCGACATGACTGTGCGTGTAGATAACCGCCACCACTGGTTTTTGACCGCGATTTTTATAATAAAGATCCATGCCAACTTTAGCTGTTTCTGCTGAAACCAGTGGATCAACAACGGTAATACCTTCTTTACCTTCAATGATGGTCATATTTGATAAATCGAGATTGCGAATCTGATAGACGCCTTCAGTCACTTCAAATAAGCCGCTGATATTTATCAGTTGCGCCTGACGCCATAAACTTGGATTGACAGTATCAGGTGCTTTATCGCCTTCTTTGATAAAAGAATATTGCTGTGGGTTCCAGATAACATTCCCTTGTTCACCCTTAATCACTTCCTGAGGTAAAGGAGCAATAAAACCTTTATGAGCATCAGCAAAATCGCTGTTATCGGAAAACGGCAATTGACTATAAAGTGCGTTATTCGCTTGTTGGGTGGCAGCGGAGGCCTCTTTGGGCGCTTCTGCTGCGATGAGAGGAAGTGAACATGTTGTGAATAATCCCATGACTAGCAGACTTTTAGCAATATGGTTAAGCTGCATCGCAAGTGTCTCCAGAAGGACTTTATAAAAGAAAGGATATTACGAGTGAAAATTATGATTGAGGGCAAGAATAACTATAATTGGCATTAATAAATCAGCAAGCTGGATGTCGTGAATTTTCTTAATATGATAAGAAATAAAGAATAGATTCTGTATGTTACAGGACGGGTGCGTATTGGCGCGGAAGCTAATAGTATATGTACGTTATTAAAGTGACGGCGTATATATCGCACATCATTTCGCATCAAATAACACATGACGTTTTCGGCTTGTGCTAATTTTGCTGGCAGTCTTTAAAAAGGAGCACAACAATGCCACACATAGACATTAAATGTTTTCCCCGTGAACTGGATGAACAACAAAAAACGGCACTGGCGGCGGAGATTACCGACGTCATTATTCGCCATCTGAACAGTAAAGAGAGTTCGATAAGCATTGCACTACAACAGATACAACCGGAATCATGGCAAGCGGTCTGGGACGCCGAGATCGCGCCCCAAATGGAGACGTTGATAAAGAAACCCGGTTACAGCATGTAATGCTTAACCTGCCGTAACACGCTTGCCGCTGGTAACAAAGGTGCCAGCGCCTAAATGATGTAGCGTATTGAGTTTATCTCCATCAAACTGCCAGCGGCCTTCGACAAAAACACGAGCGTCTGCCGCTGCTGATACCACTTCGCCAAACAGCGTGTCGTATTTTTCTTGCGCAGAAGTCGCGGGAAGCAAGCGGCATTCCATCCATGCCAGACATTTCTCTTCGACCACCGGCAAGCCAAGCACCGGACCTTTCACAACCGGAATGCCATAACAGTTAAACTTATCTTCATCACGCCCAGAAATGCTGCCCACTGCCCACGTCCAGTTTGTTGCTGCGACTCCTGGGATCACAATGCCAAACATGCCACTACGTTCAATCAACTCCCGTGACCATGTCGATTTATCAACCACAATTGCCACGCGTGGTGGTTCGAACTCTACGGGCATCGACCAGGCCGCAGCCATAATGTTACGTCGCTGGGATTGCTCATCGAAACTGGTGATCAAGACGGTAGGGCCGTGGTTTAACAGACGGCTGGCATGATGCAATTCAACGGGAATAAATTGGCTCACGGTATCGCCTCGCTAAGAAGGTTGTTTTAAAAGCGTAGCTCGTAACGCAATAAGTAACGAAATTAACGGGATTGGCGATTTGCGAACGTGATGCTTGTCCGCGATCGCACAAAATAGCCGGTGTGGCGTCCATTCCAGGTTATAAGTTGAGAAAACCACTAAGGGAAACGCCTGATGACGCCCATTCTGAATCACTATTTTGCCCGTATTCGCTGGACGGGTGCTGCTGCGGTCAATATCGATACGCTACGAGCATTACACCTGAAACACAATTGCACTATTCCATTTGAAAATCTCGACGTTTTGCTGCCGAGAGAAATCCAGCTTGATGATCAATCGCTGGAAGAGAAACTGGTGACTGCGCGACGTGGAGGTTACTGTTTTGAGCAGAATGGTGTGTTTGAGCGGGTGTTACGCGAGCTGGGATTTAACGTTCGCAGTTTGTTAGGTCGCGTAGTGTTATCTAACCCACCATCGTTGCCGCCGCGCACGCATCGTCTGTTGTTAGTGGAACTGGAAGGTGAACAATGGATTGCCGACGTCGGTTTTGGTGGTCAGACGCTGACCGCGCCAATCCGTTTAGTGCCGGATATCGCGCAAACCACGCCACACGGAGAGTATCGGTTGTTGCAGGAGGGTGATAGCTGGGTTTTGCAGTTTAATCATCATCAGCACTGGCAGTCGATGTATCGTTTTGATCTCTGCGAGCAGCAACAAAGTGATTATGTGATGGGCAATTTCTGGTCGGCGCACTGGCCGCAGTCGCATTTTCGCCATCATCTGTTGATGTGCCGCCATTTGCCGGACGGTGGCAAGCTGACGCTGACCAATTTCCATTTCACCCATTATGAAAATGGGCACGCGGTGGATCAGCGGAATCTGCCAGATGTGGCGTCGTTATATGCCGTGATGCAGGAACAATTTGGGCTGGGCGTGGATGATGCGAAACATGGGTTTACCGTGGATGAACTGGCACTGGTGATGGCGGCGTTTGATACGCATCCGGAGGCAGGGAAATAGTTTGTGCCGGAGGCGGCGCAAACGCCTTGCCTGGTCTAAATTGGCTAACAAATTCAATAAATTAAGATGCGCTTGCAGGCCAGATAAGCGAAGCGCATCAGGCAATTGGGACCGGCAACGGTTTCAGAGATCAATTGCCCATTCGGCATGAAACAAAATCACCGCCGCGCCAGAAATGGTGACTTTCTCCGGTTGGTTATCACGAATTGTCACCGTCACTTCAATCACGCCGTCACGCCCTAATGCGCGCCCCTGATGGCCTTTAACACGCAACACGTTGCCATCGTGGGGCAATACGTTGTGATGTACTAACCATGCACCCATCGGGCCATTGGCATTGCCAGTCACCGGATCTTCCACAATACCAATCGCAGGCGAGAACATGCGACCATCGGTTTCGTTTTTGCCTGGGCGGATCTGGAAAGGGAAGAAACCATTGCAGCCAATCTGTTTGCTGATAGCGGTCAGCGCAGCAAGATCAGGCGAAAGGGCATCGATATCCACTTCTGGTTTCAACGGGATCATCACTTTTGAGTGTCCTGTTGTTGCCACCTGAATTGGCAAGCCTGGCAGAATATCGTCCTCAGTGAGATGAAGCGCGTTGATAATCGCTGCACGTGTTTCACCTTCCAGCGGTGGCTCAAAGCCCGGCGTACCTTGTTCCAGCGAAATACGATAATCATCGTTATGCTTTTCGATAGTCACGCGGTGTTTTCCTGCCAGCGATGTTTGCCAGACCGTGCAATTTCCTAAACCTAACACCTTTGCACGTACATAGTGCGCAGCTACTGTCGCGTGACCACAAATCGGAACTTCAACCGTTGGCGTAAAGTAGCGGATGCGCACATCGCTGTCGTCGCTGTGCAGCAGAAAAGCAGTTTCCGAATGACCTAATTCGCGGGCGATAAGCTGCATTTGCGCTTCGCTAAGATTATCGGCGGGGAAAACAACACCGGCAGAATTGCCGCGAAATGGTTGAGAGGTAAAAGCATCGACGTGGTAAACCTGCGGTTTCATTAATGTTCTCCTGTGGCTGGAGAACTATCATAGCCTGCAAGTGGCCGGAGAGCGAAGAGCTATCCGGCCAGGGTGAAATTATCGCCGCGAACGTACAATCTGATACCGACGGGTAAAGTACTCAAACGGCGCGCTCCACACATGCACCAGTCTAGTGAACGGGAAGAGCAGGAAGATGGTCATTCCCAACACCAGATGCAGGCGGAAGACGAACGCTACGCCGTTGAGCATTTCTGACGATCCGCCACGGAAAGTGACAATGCTTTGCGCCCAACCCACCAGCTTCATCATTTCGCTACCATCAGGATACTGTGCTGAAAACGGTATGGTACTTAGCCCCAACAGACACTGGACCAGCAAAATGCTCATGATGATGATATCCGGCGTAGTGGAAGTGGCACGCACGCGCTGATTTGTCAGCCTGCGCCACAGCAGTCCTGCGCCACCAATCAACGTCAACACACCGCAAATGCCTCCGAGCACCATCGCCATTAGTTGTTTCGCTGCCACTGGCAAAAACCACGCGTACATCCAGTGCGGCGTTAACATGCCGAACAGGTGCCCGAAGAAAATCCCCAAAATGCCAATATGGAACAGATTCGACCATATCACCATCCCGCGTTTATCGAGCATTTGACTTGAGGAGGCGCGCCAGGTGTACTGCCCGTAGTCGTAGCGCAGCCAGCTGCCGAGGAAAAACACCGTCGCACAAATGTACGGGTAGATATCGTAAAAAAAGACGTTCAGATACTGAATCATTTCCCACCTCCCGCACTGATGTCGACATACTGCGGCGCGACATCCTGGCTAAAGCGTCGCTGATATTGATTAAGCGGCGAGCTGTCACACGCCGTGGCGTTATCTTCAATGAACTTCACCTGTTCTTCTTCCCACACCGCATCCAGCGCCTGGCGGGTGTCGTCACGCTCTTCACTGCGAATCTGTTTTGTGACGCTGTCACTTGATAGAGGGCTTTCTGCCAGTTGCAACAGGGCGTCAAATAACGCGTACCACGGTGCCTCGCGTTGTTTTAAGCGTCCGCCAAGCAGGGCGAGGATCGGCGCAACGTTGAGTAATCCTTCTTTCGCCTGATCGTCCGGAAGTACGCTTAAATACTCCAGATACAGCGGTAGATAATCGGGCAGTTCCCTACAATTCAGTTGCAGACCGACCTTTTCATACTCCGCCAGCAGGTCCACCATTGCCTGGCCGCGATCGCGGGACTCGGCATGAACATGTTCAAACAGCAGCAGCGACGTGGTGCGCCCGCGGTCAAACACTTCACACCATTCGGCCTGTTTATCCAGCAGCGGCGCGTTGAGCAGGTCGAGTGCAAAATCGGTGAGCATCGGCGCGTCGCGGCGGATAAGCGCCAGCGCGTCCTCCTTGCATTCCCACAACAGCTCGTTCGGATACTCCATCAACAGGCCGATCACTTTGAGGATCTGCATTATTCGCCCTCCGCTTTGTCGCGCACTTCGGTGATGTTGATGGCATCGATACGGCTACTGTTGAACAGGTTGAATTTGCTGTCCGAGCCGTGACAACCGTCGCCAAAGGTAAAACCGCAGCCGTTGCGTTCTGCGAAGGCATCGCCCGCCATTTCCCGATGGCTGGTCGGGATGACAAAACGATCTTCATAGTTGGCAATGGCGAGATAGCGATACATCTCTTCGACCTGGGCGACGCTCAGGCCTACTTCGTCGATGGCACGGGTATCAGTAACGCTTTCCACGGTTTGTGAACGCATATAGTGGCGCATCGCCATCATCCGTTTCAGCGCCCGCAGTACCGGACCGGTATCGCCGGCACTCAACATATTGGCGAGATATTGCACCGGAATACGCAGGCTTTCGATGGCGGGCAGCACGCCTTCGCTTTTGGGCAGTCCGCCCGCGTCGGCGTAAGACTGAATCGGCGACAGCGGCGGCACGTACCAGACCATCGGCAGGGTGCGATATTCCGGGTGCAGTGGTAGCGCCAGTTTCCAGTCCATCGCCATTTTGTAAACAGGCGAACGCTGAGCTGCCTCAATCACGTTTTGCGGGATACCTTGTTTCAGGGCTTCTTCGATCACTGATGGATCGTGCGGATCGAGGAACACTTCGCACTGGCGTTCATAGAGATCAACTTCGCGCTCGGTGCTCGCCGCCTCCTCGATGCGGTCGGCGTCGTAGAGCAGTACACCAAGATAACGAATGCGACCCACGCAGGTTTCGGAGCAGACCGTTGGCTGACCAGACTCAATTCGCGGATAACAGAAGATGCATTTTTCTGACTTGCCGCTTTTCCAGTTGAAGTAGATTTTTTTGTATGGACAACCGCTAATGCACAAGCGCCAGCCACGACATTTATCCTGATCGATCAGCACAATGCCGTCTTCTTCGCGTTTGTAGATAGCGCCGCTGGGGCAGGTCGCCACGCAGCTAGGGTTAAGACAGTGTTCGCACAGGCGCGGCAGGTACATCATGAAGGTGTTTTCAAACTGACCGTACATCTCCTTTTGCATGGCTTCGAAGTTGCGGTCGCGGGCGCGTTTTTCAAACTCGCCGCCCAGCAATTCTTCCCAGTTTGGCCCCCAGATCACTTTGTCCATCCGTTTGCCGTCAATCAGCGAACGTGGGCGGGCGGTGGGAATGTGTTTACCTTCCGGCGCGCTATGCAAATGTTCGTAGTCGAAGGTGAAAGGTTCGTAGTAGTCGTCAATCTGCGGTATCACCGGGTTGGCGAAGATTTTGGTTATTACGCCCATCTTGCTGCCCAGGCGCGGGCGGATCTTGCCATTCACATCACGCACCCAGCCGCCTTGCCACTCTTCCTGATCTTCCCAGTTTTTCGGATAACCAATGCCCGGTTTGGTTTCGACGTTGTTAAACCATGCGTACTCCATGCCTTCGCGCCCGGTCCAGACGTTTTTACAGGTCACAGAACAGGTGTGGCAGCCGATACATTTATCGAGGTTAAGCACCATGCCGACTTGCGAACGTATCTTCATTTTTTCGCCTCCTGTACCTGATCGCGACCTTCATCGTCCAGCCAGTTAACGTTTTTCATCTTGCGGATCATGATGAATTCATCGCGGTTCGAGCCGACGGTGCCGTAGTAGTTAAAGCCCCAGGCCAGTTGCGCGTAACCGCCAATCATATGCGTCGGCTTCGGGCAAACGCGGGTGACTGAGTTGTGAATACCGCCGCGCATTCCGGTCACTTCCGAGCCGGGGATATTCATAATGCGTTCCTGGGCGTGATACATCATGGTCATACCCGGCGGCACTCGCTGACTGACTACCGCACGAGCCGTCAGCGCACCGTTGGCGTTAAACACTTCCACCCAGTCGTTATCAACAATGGTCAGTTCGCGGGCATCGGTTTCGCTGATCCAGACAATCGGCCCGCCGCGCGAGAGCGTCAGCATTAGCAGGTTTTCACTGTAGGTAGAGTGAATGCCCCATTTCTGGTGCGGCGTCAGGAAGTTAAGTGCTTTTTCCGGGAAGCCATTTGGCGGGATCTGGCGCATTTCACTGACACTGCGGGTGTCGATAGGTGGACGATAAGCCACCAGGCTTTCACCAAAGGCACGCATCCAGGGATGATCCTGATAGAGCTGCTGGCGCCCAGACAGCGTGCGCCACGGAATTAACTCGTGAACATTGGTGTATCCCGCGTTATAGGAGACGTGATCGCTTTCCAGACCGGACCAGGTGGGGCTGGAGATGATTTTACGCGGCTGCGCCTGAATATCGCGAAAGCGAATCTTCTCGTCCTCTTTGTGCAGCGCCAGATGAGTATGTTCGCGCCCGGTGATCTCGCCCAGCGCCTGCCAGGCTTTTACCGCCACATGGCCGTTGGTTTCTGGTGCCAGCGCCAGAATGACCTCTGATGCATCAATGGCGGTGTCAATCAGCGGACGCCCCTGAGCCGGGCCATCGCGTTTGGTGTAATTGAGTTTGCCGAGGAAATCGATTTCATCCTGGGTATTCCACGAAATCCCTTTACCGCCGTTGCCAAGTTTGTCCATCAACGGCCCCAGCGAGGTAAAACGTTCATAGGTAGCAGGGTAGTCGCGCTCCACCGCCACAATATTCGGCGCGGTTTTACCAGGGATCAGGTCGCATTCGCCTTTGCGCCAGTCGAGCACTTCACACGGCTGGGAGAGTTCTGCCGGAGAGTCGTGTAATAACGGTTGCAGTACAATATCTGTTTCTTTGCCAAGATGCCCCACGCAGACTTGCGAGAATGCTTTGGCGATACCTTTGTAGATTTCCCAGTCGCTGCGTGACTCCCACGCCGGATCGACCGCCGCTGAAAGTGGATGAATAAACGGATGCATATCCGAGGTATTCATATCGTCTTTTTCGTACCAGGTCGCGGTAGGCAGGACGATATCGGAGAATAAACAGGTGCTGGACATGCGGAAGTCAAGCGTCACCAGCAGGTCGAGCTTGCCCTCTATCGCGGCGGTTTGCCACTCAACTTCTTCCGGTTGAATTCCCTCCGTCAGCCCAAGTTCTTCCCCCTGAATACCGCTTTCCGTACCCAGCAGATATTTCTGCATATACTCATGGCCTTTGCCGGAGGAGCCAAGCAGGTTAGAACGCCAGACAAACAGGTTACGCGGATGATTGCTGCCGTTATCCGGCTGCTCGCAGGCCATACGCAAATCGCCCGATTTCAGCGCCTGAGCGGTAAATTCGGCGGGTGACAATCCGGCCTTGTCGGCTTCGGCTTTCAGGGAGAGCGGGTTACGCCCCAACTGCGGCGCAGAAGGTAGCCAGCCCATGCGTTCGGCGCGAACGTTGAAATCAATCAGATGACCGCTGTATTTACTGGCATCGGCAAGCGGTGAGAGCAATTCCTGAGCGGTGACTTTTTCATAGCGCCACTGGCTTGAGTGATTGTAAAAAAATGAGGTGCTGTTCATCTGGCGCGGTGGGCGGTTCCAGTCAAGCGCAAAGGCCAGTGGTAACCAACCGGTTTGCGGACGCAGTTTTTCCTGACCGACATAGTGCGCCCAGCCGCCACCGCTTTGCCCGACACAACCGCAGAAGATCAGCATATTGATCATCCCACGGTAGTTCATATCCATGTGATACCAGTGGTTAACACCAGCACCGAGGATAATCATCGAACGTCCGTGGGTTTTATGGGCAGTATCGGCAAATTCACGGGCGATGGTTTCAATATACTGACGCGGCACGCCGGTAATTTGCTCGCCCCAGGCCGGCGTGTAGGCTTTGATTTCAGCGTAATCCTTCGCGCTGTTTTCGTCTTCCAGCCCGCGATCAAGACCGTAATTTGCCAGCACCAGATCATAAACGCTGACCACCGGACAGGTACTGCCATCGGCGAGCGTCAGATTTTTCACCGGAAGCTGGCGTACCAGAATCGGATCGTGTTTTACGCTGCGAAAATGCGGGTTTTCAATGCCGCCAAAGTAGGGGAAGGCCACGCCTGCAACGTCGTCGTGTTGACCGAGCAGGGTTAACGACAACTCTGTTTCTGAACCTGCGGCAATGGATTCCAGATTCCATTTGCCTTTTTCTCCCCAGCGAAAACCAATCGAACCGTTCGGCACCACCAGTTCCCCAGCGGTATTAACTGCCACGGTTTTCCACTGCGGATTGTTGCTTTCACCCAGTCCATCCACCAGGTCAGACGCGCGGATCATGCGTCCAGGCACGTAGCTGCCATCGTCGCGCGGTTCCAGCATTACCAGCATCGACATATCACTGTAGCGGCGGCAGTAGTTGATAAAGTAGTCGCTGGGGTTATCGAGGTGAAACTCTTTTAAAATCACATGTCCCATCGCCATTGCCAGTGCGCTATCGGTGCCTTGCTTTGGCGCCAGCCACTGGTCGCACAGTTTTGCTACTTCCGAGTAGTCCGGGGTAATAGCGATAGTTTTGGTGCCTTTGTAACGTACTTCGGTAAAGAAGTGGGCGTCTGGCGTGCGCGTCTGCGGTACGTTAGAACCCCAGGCAATGATGTAGCTGGAGTTATACCAGTCGGCGGATTCCGGCACGTCGGTTTGCTCGCCCCAGGTCATCGGCGAGGCGGGCGGCAGGTCACAATACCAGTCATAGAAACTTAAACAGGTGCCGCCGAGTAGCGACAGGTAGCGCGTTCCGGCGGCGTAAGAGACCATCGACATCGCCGGGATCGGCGAGAAACCGGCAACGCGATCCGGGCCGTAGGTTTTGATGGTCCAGACGTTAGCGGCGGCAATCAGTTGATTCAGTTCCTGCCAGTTGGAGCGGATAAAGCCACCGCGCCCGCGTATCTGCTTGTAGCTCAGGCACTTTTGCGGGTCATTCATAATCGATGCCCACGCCAGTACCGGATCGCTGTGTTGTTTAAGTGCTTCGCGCCACAGTTCAATCAGCCGTTTACGAATTAGCGGGTATTTCAGGCGGTTGGCGCTGTAGAGATACCAGGAGTAACTTGCGCCACGCGGGCAGCCGCGAGGTTCATGATTGGGCAGGTCAGGGCGAGTGCGCGGGTAGTCGGTCTGTTGGATTTCCCAGGTCACCAGACCGTTTTTAACGTAGATTTTCCAGCTACAGGAGCCGGTACAGTTAACGCCGTGGGTGGAACGCACGATTTTGTCGAACTGCCAACGCTGGCGATAGCTGTCCTCCCAGTCGCGGTTGCTATGCATCACCTGTCCGTGACCATCGGCAAAGGTTTCGCCCTTTTGTTTGAAGTAGCGAAAGCGATCCAAAAGTTTACTCATGACATGACTCCTGCTCCAGGAATGATTTGGGATCTGATGCCAAACGCCTTCTCCGGCCTACGGGTGCGACACGACGCGTCAGGCATCGATCTCTTATTTTTGGCTAAACTTTCGCCGACCATAGACCAGCCAGGTCAGCAGTACACAGATGATGTAAAAGATTAAAAACACTTTCATCGCGCCCACCGGAGAGCCGGTCATATTCAGCGACATGCCAAACGCCTGCGGAATAAAAAAGCCGCCCACTGCGCCAATGGCTGAGATAAAGCCCAGAGCTGCCGCCGTTTCGGTGATCGCTTCTCGCTGCGCTTCATCATCGCTGCCGCCTTTCATCTTGACGCGATAAATGGTTATCTGGCGGAAGATGACGGCAATCATCTGGAAGGTGGAGCCACTACCCAGACCCGCTGTCAGGAACAACCCCATAAACACGGCGAAAAATGCGATGAAATTGCCGGAACCTGTACCAGGCAGAGTGAGGAACAACAGGGCACTGAAAAGCGCCATAAAAATAAAGTTGATAAGCGTCACCCGCACGCCGCCAAATTTATCGGAGATAGCACCGCCAACTGACCGGGCAATCGCGCCGATAAACGGCCCAAAGAACGCCAGTTGCAGAATATTCACATCCGGGAACTGAGTTTTTGCCAGCATGGCAAAACCAGCGGAAAAACCGATAAACGAACCGAAGGTGGCAAGATAGAGCAAACTCAACAGCCAGAGATGCAGACGTTGTAAAACGGGCAACTGGTCGGCAATTGACGCGCGTGAACTGGCGATATCGTTCATCCCAAACCAGGCGGCGATAGTGGCGATCGCCAGCAGTGGCACCCAAATCCATGCGGCGTTCGCCAGCGACATCACCGAGCCATCGGCCTGCGGTACGCCATTAACACCGAGAAAGGCAAATACCGGAACAAAAATCACCAGTGGCGCAACCAGTTGCATCACGCTGACGCCTAAATTGCCTAATCCGCCATTAATCCCTAATGCGCTACCTTGTTTTGCTTTTGGGAAGAAAAAACTGATATTGCCCATACTGGAAGCAAAGTTCGCGCCAGCGAAACCACACAGCAAGGCAATAACAATAAATATTCCAAAAGGAGTATGGGGATTTTGTACGGCAATACCGAGCCAGACGCAGGGAATAATCAGGATCGCGGTACTAAAAACAGTCCAGCGACGCCCACCAAATATAGGCACCATAAAGGAGTAGGGGACACGTAATAATGCGCCAGAAACGGAGGGTAATGCGGTTAATAAAAAAAGCTGATCGGTCGTAAAATTAAAGCCAATTTTATTGAGATTAACGGTGACTGCGCTAAATAACATCCAGACACAGAATGCAAGAAGTAAACAACTGACTGATATCCAGAGATTTCTTCGTGCTATATGTTTTCCTTTATTTTCCCAGAAGGCCGGATTTTCTGGCTTCCAGTCGCGCAAAAGATAACGATTACTTTTCTCATTTTGCAGTGCCATATTCTTCCTCACATGCACACGTTGGTAATGAAAAAAAGAAAGACAGGACGTTGGGCGTGATGACCCACTTTTAGAATTAAGAGAATCAGGTGAGATACTGACTGAAAGAATAGATAAGAAAGCGCAGCCGCGCGGCGAGAATGCGGTTTATCTGAAGGGTTATGTGTTACTGAATGTAACAAAGATATATCATTGCCTTCACTAATATTTCAATCCGCATAGCCTGAACGTGTTTTGTTGCAGCATGAAGCGTTGCTATCTTTCTTTATCGGTGACGTGTCGCCAGCCAACAGAGCAGAGAGCCGCCACAGACCATGAGTGCGCCTTGCCAGAATGAGAACGATAGCGGTGCGTTGAGTAGCACGGCAGCCAGAGCAGAGGAAAGTACAGGCGTAAAATAAGAACCAACCGCCATAATCGTTACGTTGCCATGTAAAATACCGACATTCCAGGCGGCGTAAGCAAATCCTAAAGTTAATGCCGCAGATATGAGTTTAACGATGACGGGGAAGCTAAAAACCATCTCTGGTTGTGGCGTTATAAAATAGTAAATCCATAGACTTGCTCCCGTCAGAAGAACGAAAACGGTAATGCCGTTAAATCCACGGGCATATTTATTAGTGACTGTGCAATAAGCTGCCCAGATAAACGCACCAATAAACGCCAAAAAATAACTTAATGGACTGGTGGTAATATTATTGATGATTTCATCATATTGCAGCCCATTGTCGCCGCCTAATACCCAACAGACACCTATCAAGGCTAAAAGCAATCCGGGAATAATCAGCCAGTTTGTTTTCTGACCATTAAAAAGAATGGCGAAAAGTATCGTCAGGCTGGGCCATAAATAGTTCACCATACCCACTTCTATCGCCTGATGGCGGGTAGCAGCATAACCTAAGGAAAGCGCGAGGCAGATTTCATAACTCACGAACAATACGCTGCCCGCAAGTAAATAGCCTTTCGGGATCTGCCGGATACGTGGGAATCCAACGGTGAATATTAACAGCAGTCCGCTTAATGAATAGATCGCCGCCGCACCACCGACCGGACCAAGCCCCTCACTGACGCCGCGAATTAACCCCACCATCGTGCTCCACAGGACGATCGCTATCAGCCCTATGAGCGTTGCTTTTTGTCGTGTCATGCTCGCTGTTTTGTCTCTCTTGCCGTTAAAAATTAAGCTGAATTTTATAGCATTTTTTTAACTGGCCTGTCAGGCAGTGGTGCGTTTTTCTACCGCTATTGAGGTAGGTCAATTTGCGCAGGCGGATTATTTTGTGGCAAACACGTGTTCTTTTTGATTTCGCGCAAAAAGATTCAGAATTTTACTGTTAGTTTCCTCGCGCAGTAATACCCCTGAAAAAAGAGGAAAGCAATGGACGTCAGTCGCAGACAATTTTTTAAAATCTGCGCGGGCGGTATGGCTGGAACAACGGTAGCGGCATTGGGCTTTGCCCCGAAGCAAGCACTGGCTCAGGCGCGAAACTACAAATTATTACGCGCTAAAGAGATCCGTAACACCTGCACATACTGTTCCGTAGGTTGCGGGCTATTGATGTATAGCCTGGGTGATGGCGCGAAAAACGCCAGAGAAGCGATTTATCACATTGAAGGTGACCCGGATCATCCGGTAAGTCGCGGCGCACTGTGCCCGAAAGGCGCCGGTTTGCTGGATTACGTGAACAGCGAAAACCGTCTGCGTTACCCGGAATATCGTGCGCCAGGCTCTGATAAATGGCAGCGCATTAGCTGGGATGAAGCATTCTCCCGTATTGCGAAGCTGATGAAAGCTGACCGTGACGCCAACTTTATTGAAAAGAATGAGCAGGGCGTAACGGTAAACCGTTGGCTTTCTACCGGTATGCTGTGTGCTTCCGGCGCCAGCAACGAAACCGGGATGCTGACCCAAAAATTTGCCCGCTCCCTCGGGATGCTGGCGGTAGACAACCAGGCGCGCGTCTGACACGGACCAACGGTAGCAAGTCTTGCTCCAACATTTGGTCGCGGTGCGATGACCAACCACTGGGTGGATATCAAAAACGCTAACGTCGTAATGGTAATGGGTGGTAACGCTGCTGAAGCGCATCCCGTCGGTTTCCGTTGGGCGATGGAAGCGAAAAACAACAACGATGCAACCTTGATCGTTGTCGATCCCCGTTTTACGCGTACCGCTTCTGTGGCGGATATTTACGCACCTATTCGTTCCGGTACGGACATTACGTTCCTGTCTGGCGTTTTGCGCTACCTGATCGAAAACAACAAAATCAACGCTGAATACGTTAAGCATTACACCAACGCCAGCCTGCTGGTGCGTGATGATTTTGCTTTCGAAGACGGTCTGTTCAGCGGTTATGACGCTGAAAAACGCCAGTACGATAAGTCGTCCTGGAACTATCAGTTCGATGAAAACGGCTATGCGAAACGCGATGACACGCTGACTCATCCGCGCTGCGTGTGGAACCTGCTGAAAGAGCACGTTTCCCGCTACACGCCGGACGTCGTGGAAAACATCTGCGGTACGCCAAAAGCTGACTTCCTGAAAGTGTGTGAAGTGCTGGCCTCCACCAGCGCGCCGGATCGCACAACCACCTTCCTGTACGCGCTGGGCTGGACGCAGCACACCGTCGGTGCGCAGAACATCCGTACTATGGCGATGATCCAGTTGCTGCTCGGCAACATGGGTATGGCTGGTGGCGGCGTGAACGCACTGCGTGGTCACTCCAACATTCAGGGGCTGACCGACTTAGGTCTGCTCTCTACCAGCCTGCCGGGTTATCTGACGCTGCCGTCAGAAAAACAGGTTGATTTGCAGTCTTATCTGGAAGCGAATACGCCGAAAGCGACGCTGGCGGATCAGGTGAACTACTGGAGCAACTATCCGAAGTTCTTCGTTAGCCTGATGAAATCTTTCTACGGCGATGCCGCGCAGAAAGAGAACAACTGGGGCTACGACTGGCTGCCGAAGTGGGACCAGACCTACGACGTCATCAAGTATTTCAACATGATGGACGAAGGCAAAGTCAGCGGTTATTTCTGCCAGGGCTTTAACCCGGTTGCGTCCTTCCCGGACAAAAACAAAGTGGTTAGCTGCCTGAGTAAGCTGAAGTACATGGTGGTTATCGATCCGCTGGTGACTGAAACGTCTACTTTCTGGCAGAACCACGGCGAGTCGAACGATGTCGATCCGGCGTCTATTCAGACTGAGGTATTCCGCCTGCCTTCGACCTGCTTTGCTGAAGAAGATGGTTCTATCGCCAACTCCGGTCGCTGGTTGCAGTGGCACTGGAAAGGTCAGGACGCACCGGGCGAAGCGCGTAACGACGGCGAAATTCTGGCGGGTATCTACCATCACCTGCGCGAGCTGTACAAAGCTGAAGGTGGTAAAGGCGTTGAACCGCTGATGAAGATGAGCTGGAACTACAAGCAGCCGCACGAACCGCAGTCTGACGAAGTGGCAAAAGAGAACAACGGCTATGCGCTGGAAGATCTCTATGATGCCAATGGCGTGCTGATTGCGAAGAAAGGTCAGTTGCTGAGTAGCTTTGCGCATCTGCGTGATGACGGTACGACCGCATCTTCTTGCTGGATCTACACCGGTAGCTGGACAGAGCAGGGCAACCAGATGGCCAACCGCGATAACTCCGACCCGTCCGGTCTGGGGAATACGCTGGGATGGGCCTGGGCGTGGCCGCTCAACCGTCGCGTGCTGTACAACCGTGCTTCAGCGGATATCAACGGTAAACCGTGGGATCCGAAACGAATGCTGATCCAGTGGAACGGCAGCAAGTGGACGGGTAACGATATTCCTGACTTCGGCAATGCCGCGCCAGGTACGCCAACCGGGCCGTTTATCATGCAGCCGGAAGGGATGGGACGCCTGTTTGCCATCAACAAAATGGCGGAAGGTCCGTTCCCGGAACACTACGAGCCGATTGAGACGCCGCTGGGAACTAACCCACTGCATCCGAACGTGGTTTCTAACCCGGTCGTTCGTCTGTATGAACAAGACGCGCTGCGGATGGGTAAAAAAGAGCAGTTCCCGTATGTGGGTACAACTTATCGTCTGACCGAGCACTTCCACACCTGGACCAAGCACGCATTGCTCAACGCAATCGCCCAGCCGGAACAGTTTGTGGAAATCAGCGAAACGCTGGCGGCAGCGAAAGGCATCGCCAATGGTGACCGTGTCACTGTCTCCAGCAAGCGTGGCTTTATCCGCGCGGTGGCTGTGGTAACGCGCCGTCTGAAGCCGCTGAATGTAAACGGTCAGCAGGTTGAAACGGTGGGTATTCCGATCCACTGGGGCTTTGAGGGTGTCGCGCGTAAAGGTTATATCGCTAACACTCTGACGCCGAATGTCGGTGATGCAAACTCGCAAACGCCGGAATATAAAGCGTTCTTAGTAAACATCGAGAAGGCGTAAGGGGGCGAACAGATGGCTATGGAAACGCAGGACATTATCAAAAGGTCCGCAACTAACTCCATCACGCCGCCTTCTCAGGTGCGTGATTACAAAGCAGAAGTCGCGAAACTTATCGACGTTTCCACCTGTATCGGCTGTAAAGCTTGTCAGGTGGCGTGTTCGGAGTGGAACGACATCCGTGATGAAGTGGGGCACTGCGTCGGGGTTTACGATAACCCCGCCGATCTGAGCGCCAAGTCCTGGACGGTGATGCGCTTTAGCGAAACCGAACAGAACGGCAAGCTGGAGTGGCTGATTCGTAAAGACGGCTGTATGCACTGTGAAGATCCGGGCTGCCTGAAGGCGTGCCCGTCTGCTGGTGCAATCATTCAGTACGCTAACGGGATTGTCGATTTCCAGTCGGAAAACTGTATCGGCTGTGGTTACTGCATTGCCGGGTGTCCGTTTAATATTCCGCGCCTCAACAAAGAGGATAACCGGGTATATAAATGCACGCTCTGCGTCGATCGCGTCAGCGTCGGCCAGGAACCGGCTTGTGTAAAAACTTGCCCGACCGGGGCTATCCACTTCGGCACCAAGAAGGAGATGCTGGAGCTGGCGGAACAGCGCGTGGCGAAACTGAAAGCGCGTGGTTACGAACATGCTGGCGTCTACAACCCGGAAGGGGTCGGTGGTACGCACGTTATGTACGTGCTGCATCACGCCGATCAGCCGGAGCTGTATCATGGTCTGCCGAAAGATCCGAAGATCGATACCTCGGTAAGCCTGTGGAAAGGCGCGTTGAAACCGCTGGCAGCGGCTGGCTTTATCGCCACTTTTGCCGGGTTGATTTTCCACTACATCGGTATTGGCCCGAATAAGGAAGTGGACGATGACGAGGAGGATCATCATGAGTAAGTCGAAAATGATTGTGCGCACAAAGTTTATTGATCGCGCCTGTCACTGGACCGTGGTGATTTGCTTCTTCCTGGTGGCGCTGTCCGGGATTTCGTTCTTCTTCCCGACGCTGCAATGGCTGACGCAAACCTTCGGTACGCCGCAGATGGGGCGCATTTTGCACCCGTTCTTCGGCATTGCGATTTTCGTCGCGCTGATGTTTATGTTCTTCCGCTTTGTGCATCACAACATCCCGGATAAGAAAGATATTCCGTGGCTGTTGAACATTGTCGAAGTATTGAAAGGCAATGAGCACAAAGTGGCGGATGTTGGTAAGTACAACGCCGGACAGAAGATGATGTTCTGGTCAATCATGAGCATGATTTTCGTGCTGCTGGTGACCGGGGTGATTATCTGGCGTCCGTACTTTGCGCAGTACTTCCCGATGCAGGTTGTCCGTTATAGCCTGCTGATCCACGCGGCAGCGGGTATCATCCTGATCCACGCCATCCTGATCCATATGTATATGGCATTCTGGGTGAAAGGGTCGATTAAAGGGATGATCGAAGGGAAGGTGAGCCGTCGCTGGGCGAAGAAACACCATCCGCGCTGGTATCGTGAAATCGAGAAGGCAGAAGCGAAAAAAGAGAGTGAAGAAGGGATATAATCTCTTTTGAACTTTAAGCAGAAAATGGCGCTGTAAAAGGCGCCATTTTTTTACTGCGTAACCAGACGGCGTAGTCGCGACACATCCACCGTTTTTTCAGCCTCTGCCAGACTCCACGCGTTTTGCAGATTCAACCACATTTGCGGCGAACTGCCGATCACCACGGAAAGTTTAATCGCCATTTCTGGCGTCAAAGCCGCTTTTCCGGTCAGCAATCGGCTTGCCGTTGAGGGAGCAATTTCCATTGCTCTGGCAAACTCGCGCAGGCTGACATTAAGTTCGTCCAGTGATTCCTGAATAATGTCCCCCGGGCGGGGATGATTGGCCATTTTCATCAGTGTCTTTACTCTCAGTAGTGTTCCTTCACTGGGAACACTATCATTATTGTTCCTTCTTACGCAACAATAATCCATTTAGCCATTTCATGTTGGAGAGTGTGCGATGCTGCGACACCAGGACTGGCAGTCGCAGCAATGGTCTCTTAGCGGCGGAAATCAATCACCATACGGCCACGGATTTTGCCTTCTTCCATCTCGGTAAAGATGGTGTTGATGTCCGCTAACGGACGCAGGGCGACTTTGGGCACCACTTTGCCTTCGGCGGCAAACTGGAAAGCTTCGGTGAGATCCTGGCGCGTGCCGACCAGTGAACCGACCACTTCAATACCATCCAGCACAAGGCGTGGGATGTCCAGGCTCATGGACTCCGGCGGCAGACCGACTGCCACAACACGCCCGCCTGCACGAACGGCATCAACCGCCGAGTTAAACGCGGCTTTGGCTACTGCTGTAACAACCGCAGCGTGTGCACCGCCCGCTTTCTCCTGCACAATTTTGGCGGCGTCTTCGGTGCGTGAGTTAATAGCTAAATCAGCGCCCATTTCAGTTGCCAGTTTTAACTGCTCATCATTGACATCAATGGCGATCACTTTGGCGTTAAAGACATTCTTCGCGTATTGCAGGGCGAGGTTACCCAGGCCACCAAGACCATAGATAGCAATCCACTGACCGGGACGAATTTTTGACAGCTTCACCGCTTTATAGGTGGTGACGCCCGCACAGGTAATGCTGCTGGCAGCAGCCGAATCCAGGCCATCTGGCACTTTTACTGCGTAATCAGCAACCACGATGCACTCTTCCGCCATGCCGCCATCAACGCTGTATCCGGCGTTTTTAACTGAACGGCAGAGCGTTTCGTTACCACTGTTACAGTATTCGCAATGACCGCATCCTTCGTAAAACCATGCCACGCTTGCGCGATCGCCTGGTTTTAATGAGGTGACACCTGGGCCAACTTCTGACACAACACCAATGCCTTCGTGTCCAAGAATCACGCCGGTTTTATCACCAAAATCGCCATTCTTAACATGAAGATCGGTATGACATACGCCACAACACTCCATTTTCAGCAGGGCTTCGCCATGTTTCAGTGAGCGCAGCGTTTTATCCGTAACGTCAACATGATGATCCTTCGTAACAACCGCAGCCTTCATAGTTCCTCCTTTTCGGATGATGTTCTGCATAGCAGGTGAGGCAAATGAGATTTATTTGCCACTACCCAGTATGGATGAGATCTGAAAAAGGGAGAGGGAAATTGCCCGGTAACATTCACTACCGGGCGGAGGCTTAGATGGAGGTACGGCGGTAGTCGCGGTATTCGGCTTGCCAGAAGTTGTCGTCAATGGCCTGTTGCAGAGCTTCGGCAGACGTTTTCACCGCCACGCCTTGCTGCTGCGCCATTTTGCCAACGGCAAAAGCAATCGCTCTGGAGACTTTCTGGATGTCTTTCAGTTCCGGCAGTACCAGACCTTCGCCGTTCAGCACCAGCGGCGAATACTGAGCAAGAGTTTCACTTGCCGACATCAGCATCTCATCGGTGATACGTGACGCGCCGGAAGCAATAACACCCAGCCCGATGCCTGGGAAAATAAAGGCGTTGTTACACTGGGCGATAGGGTAGATTTTATCTTTCCATACCACCGGATTAAACGGGCTACCGGTGGCAACCAGCGCGTTACCTTCAGTCCAGGCGATAATGTCCTGTGGAGTGGCTTCCACGCGTGAAGTCGGGTTAGACAACGGCATCACGATCGGACGCGGACAGTGTTTGTGCATCTCACGGATGATCTCTTCCGTAAACAGCCCGGTCTGTCCGGAGACGCCAATCAGAATATCTGGTTTTACATTGCGCACCACATCCAGCAGTGACAGCACATCGCTGTCGGTATCCCAGTCTCTGAGGTTTTCGCGCTTCTGCACCAGTTTGGTCTGGAAAGGCAGCAGGTTTGGCATCTTGTCGGTGAGCAGACCAAAGCGATCGACCATAAACACTTTCTGTCGCGCCGCTTCTTCGCTTAATCCTTCGCGCTGGGTCTGGGCGATAATCATTTCGGCAATGCCGCATCCCGCTGAACCTGCGCCGAGGAAGACAATCTTTTTCTCGCTTAACTGACCACCTGCTGCGCGGCTGGCTGCGATCAGCGTTCCGACCGTTACCGCTGCGGTGCCCTGAATGTCATCGTTAAAAGAACAAATTTCATGGCGATAGCGGTTAAGCAACGGCATCGCATTTTTTTGTGCAAAGTCTTCAAACTGCAGCAACACGTTCGGCCAGCGTTGCTTCACTGCCTGGATAAATTCGTCAACGAATTCATAGTATTCATCGTCAGTGATGCGCGGATTACGCCAGCCCATATACAACGGGTCATTAAGCAGTTGCTGGTTGTTGGTGCCGACATCCAGCACCACCGGAAGGGTATACGCCGGGCTGATGCCGCCACAGGCGGTATAGAGCGACAGTTTACCGATTGGAATACCCATCCCGCCGATGCCCTGGTCACCAAGACCCAGGATACGTTCGCCATCCGTCACCACAATCACTTTAATGTTGTGATTCGGCACGTTTTGCAGAATGTCGTCCATATTGTGGCGGTTCTGGTAAGAGATAAACACGCCGCGCGAACGGCGGTAGATCTCAGAAAAACGCTCACAGGCTGCGCCAACGGTCGGGGTGTAAATAACGGGCATCATCTCATCAAGATGATTGTTTACCAGTCGGTAGAAGAGGGTTTCGTTAGTGTCCTGGATGTTACGCAGGTAGATGTGCTTGTCGATTTCGGTTTTGAATCCCTGATACTGGATCCATGCTCGTTCCGCTTGTTCTTCGATGGTTTCGACTACTTCCGGCAGTAACCCCAGCAGGTTGAAGTTACGGCGTTCTTCCATGCTGAAGGCGCTGCCTTTATTCAACAACGGAAATTCCAGCAGTACAGGGCCAGCGTAAGGAATATAAAGCGAACGCTGTTTTTTTGTTTTTGGTTCCATGTCACTCACTCTTTTTTGAATATCCATCCCTGGGGTTTTTATCGTCTTTGCTTTACCGCCAGGGCGTCGCCCCCAAGTATAAAGCAGATAAAAACAAAAACACCATTGCGCAGGCAATGGTGTTTAATCGTCATTGAGGACTGATTGTTAAGAATTACTTTTCAGCGGGGCGTTTTCTGCCGGTTGGGTTATTTACCACGCTGGATTTGTCACCTTCGGTAACTATTTTGCGCTGGTTAGAAATTTTATGGTCCAGTCCAAGAATATGACGTGCCTGACGGTTCGATTTCATTTTAACTCCTCAATCCTGTTGCTAGTTTTAAGGACAACATCGCCGTAGCGAAGAAACACGTGCTAAACCCCTAAATTAGGTTGCCGATCAAGCATAGCAGCTTAAAGCGTAGGGTGCTGGCCACTGACCACATAATTGATGGTTTGCTGGTAGATATCACTGAGGATGTCGTTATCAGAAGCTTCCACCCATTTGGTCAGCTCCATGAGAATGTCATCTTCAGTGACAACACCGTGCTCTGCCCGAAGGCCTTGCTCAATGGCATTAACCAGAGCGGGTTCTGCTGTTGAATTTTCTGCCTGATAATAAGTAAACATAGTGATTCTCCGTGTCTGTGTATTTATGGTGTCTGCTACGGATCGCAGATTTATAAAGCACATTCAGCATGGCAAATATTTGCCGCTTCGTTGTTAAGATTAGTCCTGGTTGATGAATTTTATATTTTAACTGCATGAATTTCATGGCTATTGTTATTGGTGTTCGTTGCTTAATATTGCTGCGATATCTTTTAATCCATATATTCCCAGCCTTCTGTTGCGGTAATTTGATTTAAGTGCAGAGGTAATATTTTCGCCGGATTTTATTCGGAATATCCTGCTTATCCTCGTGCTGTTTCTCACGTAGTCTATAATTTCCTTTTTAAGCCCACAGGAGAGCAACAATGACAATCCATAAGAAAGGTCAGGCACACTGGGAAGGCGATATCAAACGCGGGAAGGGAACAGTATCCACCGAGAGCGGCGTGCTGAACCAACAGCCGTATGGATTTAACACACGTTTTGAAGGCGAAAAAGGAACCAACCCTGAAGAATTGATTGGCGCGGCACATGCCGCTTGTTTCTCGATGGCGCTTTCATTAATGCTGGGGGAAGCGGGATTCACGCCAACATCGATTGATACCACTGCCGATGTATCGCTGGATAAAGTCGATGCTGGTTTCGCGATTACCAAAATCGCACTGAAGAGTGAAGTTGCCGTACCGGGTATTGATGCCTCAACCTTTGACGGCATTATTCAGAAAGCAAAAGCCGGATGCCCGGTTTCTCAGGTACTGAAAGCGGAAATTACGCTGGATTACCAGTTGAAAGCATAAGTACTCGCCGGATGATGTTGTCATCCGGCAAGCATTTACACCAATATTTTCTGCTTATCCCAATGAAATCTTGCATTTAAACTGCATCGTCATTCTTTTCATTATTCCCGCCTGTTCTCGAGCAATCATTATTACATCAGGTTGTAAATTTCTATTTGATTCAGAATAACAGTAAAATTTTGTTTATTTATGTTTTCTGTTTGATGACGATAAACATTTATGGCATTGTAATATTCAGTTGATTTAATTAATTTGAATTAATTAAATTTAATTAATGAGCTAATTAACATTGTTTAATAAGGATGAAACTATGTTGATGAAAAAGGTCTCTTTTGCTATTGCTTTAATTTATCTAAGTCAGTATGCAAGCGCATCTTCAGAATTTAATTTCTTATCTGACAATGTTTTTGGTGATTCTTCTCTTTCATTTCTGAATGGTGAGTCAGGTGAGTTTGTTTATAGCGATGGCGGCAAACTTAGCCAACTGGACTGGAAAATTCAAAATACCCCCATTATTAAAATGGGGCTAACCTGGGATGCAATCTCATGGCTGACGCTTAATGCTAAAGGCTGGACGACGATTGCGTCTGCCGGTACGCTAATGGATGATTATGACTGGCTGGAGCCGGGGCAGCACCACTGGAGCGATTGGTCACATCACCCGGCAACGCGGTTGAATTTTGCAAATCAGTTTGATCTCAATATGACAGGTTGGTTTTTAAAGGATCAAAACTACCAACTCGGCGCCATGTTAGGCTATCAGGAGACACGTTTCAGTTGGACGGCGAAAGGAGGTTACTATAGTTATGATAATGGTGCCGACACTGGAGATATTCCTCATAACCAAAGAGTTATTGGCTACCAACAAAAATTCAGTGCGCCTTATTTAGGTCTTTCTGGTAAATATGTCTATCATGATTTTGATATTATTGCTCAATTTAAATATAGCGCCTGGGGAGAAGGGAAAGGAACAGATCAGCATTATTTGCGCAACATTACATTTAAAGATAAAGTATCCAACCAAAAATATTATTCAGGTCTTATTAATGTGGGGTATAACATTAATTCACAGGCGCGTGTTTTCACAGAAATGTCATGGAGTAGATTCTCTAATGATATTGGTAACACAGTAATTTTTTATAAAGAAAAGGGTGAAAGCGTAAAAGAGAAAGATTCGCCAGGGATGCAAAACTATAATTACATTATTGGCGCGGGCATTCAGTACAAATTTTAATATAGCGACGGGCGAATGGCGGAATATGAATACGTGAAATCTTGCCCGCCTGCGCGGGCAAGATGTACTAAGCGTCGATTTGAAGCGGTAGCGTAGTAGACATCCAGCCAGGGATCTCCTCAGCGGGCAAAGGACGTGAGAAGAAATAGCCCTGAATCACGGGGCAGTGGATCTTGCGTAACATCTCAAACTGTTCTTTCGTTTCCACACCTTCTGCCACTACGGTTAAGTTCAGGCTTTGTCCAATGCTGGTAATGGCTTCTAATAAGGCACGGATGCGTTTTTCGCTCAGGCAACGATCGACAAAACTTTTATCGATTTTAATTTCCGTTACCGGCAGGCTGACTAAGCGTGACAGGCCGGAAAAGCCTGTACCGAAATCGTCGACAGATAAACCTACGCCCATATCCCGCAGGATCTGAATGCGTTTAAAGATCTCCGTATCGTGTTCCATCATCATGCTTTCAGTGATTTCCACCGTCAGCTGGTGGCCGTCAATCTGCCAGGCTTCCATCGCATCGCAAACCTGATTGGGTAGCTGATTACTGCGAAAATGCAGCGCAGATAAGTTTACGGATAACGCCGGGATATGAATATTCTGGCTTCGCCATTCTGCTAACTGGCGACAGGCTTCAGCAATTACCCAACGACCAATATTTTCAATTTCACCAATCTCTTCTGCGAGGGGAATAAACCGGGAAGGGGGAACATGTCCATGCTGCGGGTCATACCAGCGAGCAAGAGCTTCAATACCATACAGTTCGCCCGTTTCGGCGAAGATCTGCGGCTGGTAAACCAGCTTCAACTGGTTGTTGCTGATTGCTTCTTTCAGCGCCGCGCCTAATATCAACCGCTCTTTAACCATCTCGTTCATTGTCGGGCTAAAGAACTGCCAGCCGTTACCGCCGTTTTTGCGAATGAAATCCATTGCATTGTGGGCGGTAGAAAGCAGGTAGTCACGGTTTTTACCAACGTCGTAACTGATACCAATGCTTAAGGTTAAAGGAAAAGGCTGATCGTCAATGATGACCGGTTTGCTAACGACGTTGCGTAGCTCATCAGCGATTTGGGTAATGTTGCTGACTTCATCCTCCAGACTAATGAGGACAAACTGTGCACCTTCAACGCGGCAGAGATACTGATCGGGTTTGAGTTTTTCACGAAAGCGATTAACGACTTCTAACAATGCCTGATCGGCCCACGCATAGCCGAGGCTGTCGATCACATCCTGAATATGGTCGACGCCAATAAGATAAACCACCGGAGAGACGGCTCTATCAACAAGGTCATCGAGGTAATTGTGCAGATTATTGCGATTTGGCAAACCGGTCATCGGATCAAACTGGATTAACTGTTCGATGTGCTGGCGGCTTTTCTCCTGTTCCAGCGCCAGTGCGGCCATATGCTGGCTGATGTCTGCCACGCGTTCGACAAATGCACTGGTTTCTGTCCCTGCAGCCGTCTTGATTTGCAGAACTCCCGCTGGTGCGCCATCGCGCTGGCGAATGGTAACAGCCCAGCTTTGTGCATTCTTTACTTCTGTCCCATGAGAGGACGAAGCCCAATGCACTGGCATCCCATTACGCAATGCATACAGCGAAACATGCGATTCATGAAGAATGGATTCAATATTACGGCAAATGATTTCACCCATTTCGTGAAACGGTGGGCTGCTGCACATGGCGGCGAGGATGTTGCCTTCCAGCTGGCGGATTTGCCGTTCTTCAGTGATATCTGAGAAGGTCATTACCAGGTTTTGTAGATGAGCAAGCACGTCATAGACCGGACTGATAGACGCTTTAATCCAGATATTTTCACCCGTGCGCGTTAATAGCAAAAATTCATCTTGATCGCGGGAGGTTTTCCACAAAAGCTGCTGTAAGCGGATGCGGTTATCTGTCGGGTATTCAGGAATGTTAAGCAGCGCATCGGGCTGCATACCGCTGGCTTCGCTGATGCAATAGCCGAACATTTCTGTAAACGCGCGATTGCACTGAACGATATGACGCTCAGGATCAAGCACAATCACAGGTCGGTCGAGATGATCCACGGCAATGAGCAACTGCCGGGTCTGTTCTTTCTGCGCCATTTCAACGCTGGCATCTCGCACCAGCGCCAGGTAATAAATTTTCCCCTCGGCAGTCACTTTTGACAGGGCAAATCGTGTCCATATTTTACTGCCATCTTTTTTCTCCAGCTGCAATTCCCGACTCATTCCTTCAACACGCGCTTTACCACCTTCGCGGTTATGCCGGATGTATTCAGGGTGTGCAGGGCGCAAATTATGGGGAATCAGCATATCGATGTTATTGCCAATGACCTCTTCGCGTTTATATCCCCAAAGCTTCTCTGCAGCGGGGTTGAAAAACATCACTTCATCATTTTCGTTAATTAACACCGCGCCCATCATATTTTGCTCAAGCGCGGGAAAAAAAATGCCATCAGCGGCATTCTCTGCATCGGTTAGCTTCATGATTACCTCTGCATCCGGGCGAATCTAAAGACTGGCTTTCCAGAGTTCAACACGGTTTCTACCTCGTCTTTTGGCGATATACAGAGCTTCGTCGGCTATTTGAATTAAACGTTCATAATCCGGATGTCCATTAAACATGGCGGCGCCAATGGACAGAGAGAGGTAAATATCTTCGCCGTTTGCAGCTTTCAGTTTGGTTTTTTCTACCCGACTGCGGATACGTTCTGCGGTACGTAAAGTGTCAGTTTCTGAGGCTTCCGTCAGTACAATGATAAATTCATCACCACCGTAGCGGAAAACATAATCACTACTACGGACGTTGTCGTAAAACGCCTGCGAGACTTTACGCAGAATTTCGTCGCCGGTGTTATGTCCCCATGTGTCATTGATCTCTTTGAATTTATCAACATCGATGATTAGAACAGACAACGGCGTGCCAGCCCGATTGGCATGGGCAATTTCACGTTTGAAGATAGTCGGCAGGAAACGACGGTTAAGTAGCTTAGTCAACACATCCATTCCCACTTCATGGCGAGAAACTTCTTCAAACAGTTCTCGTAGTAAGGTGGTAATTTGCGATACGGTATTTCGTATCTGCAATAAAAACTTCACTCGCAGACTTTTGTTACTCAGATTTTTGGCATGGAGTATTGTCTGATTAAAAACCCCGTCGAAATCCTGAATAAGGCGGGAGATATGACCTACTTCGGCAATACCGCTAAAATAATGACGACCTTTATGGTTAAACCATAAGCCAAAATCCGCCTGGCTTAACGGTAAGCTGCTGCCTAAATCAGAATCTAACAGGACTTTATAAATAACATCTAATTCCCATGAAAGTAATGAGGCTATTTGCCGTTCTTTTTCTTCTTCGGCATTTTCCAGTAGTGAAAAGATACGATAGTTCTCGTCTTCTTTAGCCGCACTACTGTCGCTAAAGGTAAACGCCCGGGTCATAACTTCCATGGCTATATCGATACTGTTAATCGAAAAATGATAAACCTGAAGTTTATCCGCAGGCGAATAATCAGAGGAAAATATCGCTGGATAGAGGATTTTCTTCAATACACGAAAACCCATCTCAACGATTTCTACGGGAATGCCAATACGGGCATGTACTTCGGCCACGGTATGTTGGATTTGTATAAGCCTATCAACATCGTCCGCTTGCGCAGAGAGCACATCGATAATCCATGTTTCCAGAGCACTTTTAAGTTGCCTTTCAACCTGTTCGTTACTTAAAAACTCTTCGGCATGTGGGTCAGTGCGTACAATACGATAAAACTCATTGCTCAGGTAATGGGCATGTGCAACAGCAATTTCTGCGGCTTTAGCGCGAATGAGAGGGGAAGCCTGGGTCACTAATCCAGTCCACTCATCTTTCATTCTTTTAAAGTACATCTCCATAATTCAGCCCCTTATACGACTGGAAAGGCAGATGGGATCGAAAAACGAAACGCAACATACTGGACAGACTTATCGCACCATATTCTCCTGAAATATGAGGATATAATGAAAAGAAATAAACGGATTAGACAGTTTTAATCTACGCTACTGTTCTTCTGAAGAGTATAGCCCATCGTGATTATTTTTCGGTGGTGACGAATATCGTATTGTTTTTCATGTTGATACTAATTAATCAGAGGATTATAGCAATCGGCTTATATGGAGATAATTTTATTTAAGAGGTTACGGCATTTTGCAGAGTGACAAGCCGGTGCTTACATCACCGGCATGACACAGTAAAACAGGGCGTTTAACTTCCCCAACGACTTTGCAGATAACTAACGGCTTGTTGGGTCTGTGGCTTATTAAGGTAATCTTCGCGGAACAGAATCGTGCCGCTAATTTCGGGTACAGCATCGTTAAGATCAAGCTGCTTTTTTAGTTCTGGCACGCCGCCGTTAACCATCCAGTCAGGTTCTATCTTTGAGGGCTCACCCACTTTATAGAAGGCAACACCGATATATAGACGGGTTTTGGTCGGTTTGACGACATCTGCCCACCATTTTGCCAGTACGTCATAGCGTGCTGCGCTACGTGAGAAAGGCCAGTAAATTTGTGGGGCAATATAGTCCAGTAAACCTTGTTCTACCCAACGGCGGGTATCTGCATAGGATTCGTCATACGCTGCTGCGCCTCGGGTATCGGAACCGAGCGGATCGTGTGATCGGTTGCGCCAGACGCCCGCCGGGCTAACGCCAAATTCAACCTCTGGTTTAATGCTTTTAATGGTGTGCGATACCTTTGCAATTAATTGCTGGGTATTGTTACGCCGCCAGTCTGCTTTTGATGCAAAAGCTCTCCCATATTTGCGGTACGTCTCGTTATCGTTCAGCAGCGAACCCGGTGATTCAGTGTAGAAATAATCGTCGAACTGCACGCCATCTATCGGATAACGGGAAACCACTTCCGCAACTATTGATGTGATCCAATCCTGAACCTCAGGGATACCAGGGTCGAGAACAAAACGGTCGCCCGACGTTCTGATCCAGTCGCGATGCTGCACGTAGACACTGGCTGGTTGCTGTGACAGGGTGCTATTCAATTCCCTGATAGTTCCGGGTTTTGTGTTAACCGACACGCGGTAGGGGTTAAACCAAGCGTGCACTTTCATCCCACGCTTGTGGGCTTCGTCGAGCATAAATTGCAGCGGATCGTAACCTGGATCTTCACCAATCTTGCCAGTCATAAGATCGGACCACGGCAAAATTTCCGATGGCCAAAGGGCTGTACCATCGGGCTTTACCTGGAAAAAAACCGTATTTATACCGAGACGTTGTAGATGATCTAACTTGTCAATCATCGCCTGTTGTTGTACGCGGGCTCGGCTGGTGGGATTACTGATATTAACCGAGGAAACAGGCGGCCAGTCGAGGCGAGACACAGTGGCCAACCAGATACCGCGCATCGGTTGCGCTGATTGATGTGTAGTCGCTGGTGGTTTTGATCCTGCTGGTGGTGTAGTTATTGACGTTGGCGGTGTGGTCTTACAACTACACAGTAAAAGAGCCAGAGCAACGAGTGTGGCTGGCTTTTTGATCGCTAATTTCACGTTTCGGGAGCAGATATCCATATATGCTGGTTTCCGGTAAACAGATGTGTTGCTCATTCTCGTACTTATCTGGGGCAAGTCAATACGATAACAGGTACGAAAAAGGGAGCGATTAACGATCGCTCCCTTGTCTTGTCCCCTTCAGAGAGGGTTAATGTTTCTTGTCATTCATCACAATATAGTGCGGTGAACGAGCACGCGGGTGCAGGAAGAAGTGACCTTTCGGTGCGTTCTGGCTGTTAATTGGCTCCAGTGTCACACCGGTATTCGCTTTGCCTTTACGATCGTGGATGGCATAGAGAATAAAGGGCAGGGCAAGTACCACCAGGAAGCTAACGACCAGTAATTCGACATACATATCGGTAGAGTCACCCTGGATATTATCCGGCGGCAGGAAGGAAACAATAAACGCCATGATTGAGGTCAGCAGGCCGACAATAGCCACAACCAGTTTCACGCCTTTACCGCCTGGGATATTAAATGTGCGTTTTAAGTCAGGATGTTTAAGGACTAACACAATGTAGCCAATAAACAGCATGAAATAAGCACACAGATAAATCACCACCGTCAGAGCCAGTGCGATCAGGAAGGACATGTTGTTACCACCACCGGTATTGGTGAGGATAATCAAGGCGATAGAGGTAATCACCAACTGAGAAATAACCAGAGTGACCGGCACGCCATTTTTATTCATTTTGGCGAACGCTGGAGGTAACAGGTTTTTCTGCGCTGTGACATACATCCCGCGAGAAGGACCGACAATCCAGGAAGCGATTTCTGCCAGAACACCCAGCAGCAGCAGTGCGGAGATCACGCGAACCGTCCACTCAATTTCCGGTGCCACGTGGGACATCAGAACGGTAAAGGTTTGCATTACCCCAGCGGACAGGTTGATTTCATTACCCGGAATGACCATCGCAATGGACAAACCACCAACCGAGCTTAAACAGATTGCCGCCACCATCAGCAATAACATTGCCAACGGATAATCGCGCCCTGGATTGCTCATTTCATTGACGTGGGTTGCGGAGGCTTCTACCCCCATATAACTCAATATGAAGGCAACAAACACAACCAGGGTGCCAACTTTAGAGAAATCCGGGAAGAAGGTTTTTGCATCCATTTCGATAGCAACTGGCGCACCGGAGTGCAGGTAAATCGCCGCTAATGCAATCAAAATAAATGCGGGTAACAGAATACCGGCGAAGAAGCCGACTTTAGCAATTCGCGCCGTATATTTAGTACCGCCGAACTGAGTTAATGCCAGCACCCAAAGAATGATGAGTGCCGCAATGGTTTTTGTTACCGGATCTTCATTCAGTGCTGGCCATTTAAGAATGTAGGAAAGTGCCCCTAACACGAAATAGAGCATCGGAATAAAGCCGATTGCGATTTGCAAATAACCAAATGAGATCGCTGCAAATCCCCATTTTAACCCCAGGGTATTCGATACCCAGGCGAAAACGCCACCTTCCTCCCAACCGTCCACGGTAGCCATTTCCGCAGCACAGAGTCCAACGGGAATAAACCATAAAATCCCGCCTAATAGCAGGAAGAAAACTAATGAAAAACCGGATGTTGCAAAGGTAGGATATTCATAAACAGCCATTACCATCGATGCCGTAATAGCGAAGAATCCAAGTAATGTTAGCTGCTTAGCTTTACCTGTCTGTACTGATGTAGCCATATTTTCCCCCTAAAACGGTATTCCTGTCGGAACCGCGCCTGTCTTGTTCTGAAGCGTATTCAGAGCAATATTTTCCATTGCTAATGCCAGTGAACAGACTTTGGAATTTGTCCCGAAACGAGATCGTTCCGGGACACCGTTACCACTTAAACGTTATCAGGTATGTTTAAAGCTGTTCTGCTGAGCAATACCCTGCAGTTTCGGGTGATCGCTGAGATATTTCAGGGAGGCTTTGTAGTCTTCCAGCAACAGTTCAGCGAAGTCCATTTCGAAGCCACGGCGGCACATAATACGCATCACCACAATGTCGGTGGCTTCACCGCCGAGGGTGAAGGCCGGAACCTGCCAGCCGCGCAGGCGCAGACGTTCAGAGAGGTCATACAGGGTGTATCCCGGATCTTCGCCGTCTTTCAGTTTGAAACAAACTGCCGGAATACCTTCGTCCGGTCGACCCGTACAGATGAACTCATACGGTCCCAGTTTAGCGATTTCATCCGCCAGGTAAGTGGCGACCTGGTAAGAGGCGTTTTGTACTTTGGTGTAGCCTTCGCGACCAAGGCGCAGGAATTCATAGTATTGCGCAATTACCTGGCCGGCGGGGCGAGAGAAGTTGATGGCGAAAGTCCCGATTTGACCGCCAAGATAGTCAACGTTGAACACAAGTTCTTTCGGCAGTGCTTCTTCATCACGCCAGATAACCCAGCCGCAGCCGAGCGGAGCCAGACCAAATTTATGACCTGAAGCACTGATCGATTTCACGCGCGGCAGGCGGAAGTCCCAGACAATATCCGGTGCCACGAACGGTGCCAGGAAGCCACCGCTGGCGGCGTCGATGTGCATGTCGATGTCGATACCGGTGTCGGCCTGGAATTTATCCAGCGCATCGTGCAGCGGTTGCGGGAACTCATAGTTACCGGTGTAGGTCACACCAAAAGTCGGCACCACGCCGATGG
>NZ_JABWNC020000019.1:0-77729 GCF_013368855.2 Escherichia sp. 93.0816
GTATCCGGCGGATATCCGGAGTCAGAAAATGCTGACGGATGCCCTGACGGACCTGACACAGCCGGGGATGGTACTGAATGCACCGCAAGGCATCAGCATCAGCAGTCCGGAAGGTGTGCGCGTTTCCTCGGGCAGTGCCAGCGTGGGGATAATGTCCCGACAGAATACGGATATCAGTGCACTGAAACGTTTTATGGTGGCAGCGGGTGAAGCCATCAGTATGCTGGCCTGCAAGACGGGGATGAAACTGTTCGCCGCGAAGGGAAAGGTTGAAATCCAGGCGCAGGATGATGCGCTGGATGCGGCAGCGAAAAAAGATGTGACCGTGACCAGTACAGAGGGAGGGGTTGAAATCACCGCCGCGAAAGATGTCGTGCTGAAAAATCTGGACGGGTCGTTCATTCAGTTGCAGGGTAAAAATATTATTCTGGGCTGTGAAGGCAATATTCTGTGGAAATGTGTTAATGCTCAGAAAATGGGGAGTGTAAGCATGAGTAGTGTTATGCCTCAGTTTCCATCTGGATATAGCGGGAAGTTTAAAGCCTCTTCTGATTCTGGGGCACCTGTAGCAGCTGCAGCGTATTTGCTCACATTGAGTAATGGCCAAAAATTATTTGGTAGAACAGACGAGAATGGTGAAACAGTCCCGGTTTATTCATCAAATCCGAATGAGTCCTTTGAATTTGAAATGATCCAAAGTGATTATTGGTACGATAGTGAGAATATTGTAGACAGAATTCATTGTTCAACATTTTCAGATATGTCATTCCATGACGTTGGTTGTCAGTGCATTGATTGTGAGGGAAATAAAAATGAGTAACGTTAATTATAAGTTCAGATTCTTATTATTGATTTGGTTGATCCCGTTTAGTTGTTTTGCTGGTGATGAATGGAGTAACAAAACAGCTCAAATGCAGTGTGGCCCTGCTCTGATAACGGTCAGTGCTCAGTGTCAGGCAGAACCTATCTTTACAGAGGACAACAGATGCAAAAATTATCAACTGGAAATAAAAAATGGTAGGGATAATAAAGTGTTTCATTTGCCATACATTCCAGATGACCAGAAAAAGCTCCTGGAGAAACAGGGCTATACTTTTAACAATGTAGTTGAGCCTGGTGATTGGGCTCCATTTACAATGAGCTGCTATGACAATGAAAGCATCGTTATCGGATATCAGCTTGGTTTGACCGAAGAAGAGACTGTGAATGGCTCATTGGTGTCCACTATTGACGCGCCATTTTTTGATCTTTCAGGGCAGTTTATTACAGGCCGAAAACTTTCTGAGCTCAGAGAACGAGAACTTACAAGGCGAAATGACTATACATTTATCGACTTTATTAGCAGTCCCTGAGGTATGATATGTCTGATTTATATGCGTATTTAAACACCAGCAAAGGAAAAGCATATTTGGATAGTCAGATTAAAGAGAATTCTTTAATATTACGCTACCCATATATTGAAACATCGCGAAAACTAAGGGGGAATAGTCGTATAACAGGTGATGCGGATAAAGAAGTCCAGGATGCAATTATAGATATGATAATTACTATAGCTGTTCGCTATAGATTAAATTATAAAGAGATATCATATATATTATTAACGGCTAAAGTTGAATGTGGATTTAACCCGGATGCGGCAGCAGGGACCACAAGTGCTGCTGGTCTGGCACAAGGAACGGATGGTTTTTTTCAACAAGTATCACTCCACTCTGAAGACATTCTCGGTTTTCAGCTCGTTATTAAAGATACAGATGTCTTTGATGCTGAGAAGGGGTGTTATGCACTAATTTATTCTTTTTTATTTAACAAGTCTAAGGTGATGAAGTACTACACATCAGATCAAAGTGAATACTGGGAATGGCTTTATTTGCTACATCATGATGGTGCTCATAAATTAGATCAATATAATGCGGGTATCGGAAAGAAAAGTAAAGATGGGCAGAAATGGGCTATTTATATAATGGACCATTTATCAGTTGTTGAAGGATTGCTTAAAGATAGTGAGGTCAATACTAAATTTAAGTTGTCAACTGTGGGTAATACACCTTTTAAAAATAAACATTATATTGCTGCAATTTCTCCATTTCCCTGTTCAATATGCCCAAACTTAGTGTCAGACGATGAGAAGTCTCTTGTTTTTATAAAAGGGGTAACTGATGCGGATGGAATGACTGAGTCCGTGAATGCTATAGCAGGTTCAGAAATTGTGTTCACTATCCTTTCAGATAATTATAAACAATTAGCTAAAGTGGCTGGCGTTAAAAATACAAATGAAACGCCTGAAGTTCAAACGTATATCGTTAAAAAAGGTGACACCTTATCTGCAATAGCAAAGTATTGTGGCGTGTCAGTGGAGAAACTGGCAAGGATTAATAAAATTCATAACGTGAACATGTTAAGAGTCGGAGTGAAACTAAAAATTCCAGATGGTGACCATAATCATGGTTATATTAGCAGATATATTACAGAGCAGACCAAAAAAGAGATTATGAGAAGTGTTGGGATAGAGAATGCCAATGTTAAAGCGGCAATTGAATATTCGAGAAGCCATATAGTATTACCAAAGGGAAGCAAGTCAGCAGACGCTGAAAAGAAAAGTAATATAATTCATATTAAAACAACGTCAACGGACAAGTCTGTTGTCAGTAGGATTAAACATGCTCCAGAGAAGCATCAGACTTCTTCCGGAGGGGGAGCAAAAGAAATATCTGTTATTAATGATTTTGAACCAGTGGTTAAATTTAATAAAGACATTTCGGAAAGTCTGAAAAAAATAGTTTCTAAGTATTCTATTGATATTATGAAAGGAATGATGAAGTCCTCTGGTGTACATCTGGTGTATATTACAAGCACGCTGCGAACTCCCGAAAAGCAAGTGGATGCTATGTACAACAATATGCGCGGTAAGGGCATACAATCTCAACTCAACTACTATAAGGCTCCCGGGCGACAGGTTGTACAAGCGGGTATTGATGCCGGAGGTATAGATAGCGATAAATACGATGTAGTTATAAATACTATGGTGGCAAAGGTTAAATCGTTACAAAATGATGGTTTTTTTGTTTCAAATCACTGTGTGTCTCTTGAGTATTACGCACGGCGAAATGTATTTGATATAAGTAAAAAATTACTACTAAAAAGCTTACAGCGTGCTTTTGATAAAGCACTTGAAAAATATGTTAAAGATAACCCAAATAAAATGAAATACATAAGTCCATTCAAATATCATGGTGAACCAGCATTCCATGTGGAGATTATACAATGAAAGCATTTTTAGTGATTTTTCTGTTTATTGTGCCTTTTTGTTCGAGTGCAAATGATCTTTCTTTAGTTCCCGGTGTATACCATCTTGAATGGGCATATGGTCCCAATGACAATTATAAAATTGTACCAGGTGCTGTAGGGGATGTTCATAAAATTGATGGGGCTTTTTACTTAAAAAATATAACTAATTTTCAGTCTAATGATGCAGTTTATATAGTAATAGGTAATGATTCCAGTATTGTTTTTTATGAACACGACGAAACTGAAGGCGGGCCAACTATTGGATGGGCAAATATCCATGCAAATAAAAAAATGTTAATAATTAATAATCCAACCATAAAAGATTTTTACGATACTACTTTTGGTGATAGTGCTTTAACCATAAAATATAAAGTAGGTGTTAAATTTTCTGGAGCTAAATTTAAAAATACTATTGAGATTGTTCCTGTAGAAATGCTAAAAAATGATGCCTTCAAGGTCGATTGTAATGAATATTTCAAATTAAACAAAGGTTATGGCAGTGGAGATGAAAGAAATGATCCCGCGCGTATCTATAGCGGTAGTGTTTTATTAAATTATAACGGGTTGTGTAATTACATAGTAAATAAGCACAACAAGATTGAACTTTTAAATGGGTGGATGCTTTTTAAACGAATTGGTTGATTTGTATTTCATGTGATTATACATCTGTCATTTTATCTGGAGGTTGTTTTATGTTGAGGCTAATGTGCTTTTTGGCACTGTTTATTCCTGTTGCTGCATTCAGTAATACCATCAAGATAAAAGATGGTCTGTATTATGGTTACTGGGTTTATAAAGATAGAGGAGTGTTAAAAGAATACGGGGTATTGGCTGATAACCCCAAAAAAGAAAATGGTGAGTATATTTTGACTCCAACTCCTAAGTATACTGCCGATGATGAGATTTATATGCAAGTTAAAGGTAGTAAATCTGTGGTTTATTATTATCATGCGAATGCTGTTTCTGACTTTAATACAATTGGGTGGGCTGATGTTAAAATTAATTCAAATAACATCTCTATCGGAAAAAATACTATCAGGATGGTAACGGAAGATACAAAAGATCGTGTTGTTGTTGGGGATAAGTTCTCAGGAAAAATAGTGAGATTGGAACGTGATGAAATAGTTCCTTTTAAAGTGATTAATGACGACATTTTTGAAGTTGATTGTAATCAATATTTAAAGGCTAATGGTTATCGGGAGAATGGTATCCCTTCTTATGATGAGCCAGATCCACAAGGGCAGGAGGGGATCGAGGTTGCTTATACAGCTACAGTTTTTGCACATGACGAGCTTGGTATATGTGCTAAATTTCTCGATGATGATGTTGTCCCTGAAATTAAAAATGGATGGATTCAGTTTCGTCGGCTTAATTAATTCACGTGTAACGTGGGTGATAATTATATTGCTTATCGTATAATGCTTATTTCTTGTAGGTGAAAATCCTCCCACGTTTGTTCATTTTTGTGTTGTATTACATGAAGATATGGTGAAGAAAATCATAGCAAAGCTATAGCCGGAGCTATTGTTGATAATCTGGTGTTTGAGTGGAATATGGAAAAATAGAAGGCATCTATCATATATATTACCCTCTTGATAAATGACCAGATCGTTGCGCAATAAGCTTGCGACTGTTTTTATTATGTATTTAATTGGATTTTTAAGGAGATGCCATGAATTCTATTGCTCGTATTATTAATGGCCTGACATCTGTGTTGGGAATACTACTTGGTTTACTTTGCTTTGCTCTCAGCGGAATAGCTTCTTCTTTCTTTCCTGGGATGGCTGGTTTTGCGGCATTGGTCGCCGCACTACCGGTTGTTATCGTTTTTATTTCCGTGGTTGGGTTATATGGTGTAATTAAAAATAACATCAAGGTGCAAATTGCTTTCGATGTATGTTTACTGCCTGCATGGCACGTGGGCACTCTGATTGGTGCAATTTCTCTGCTGTTATTCTTTATCGGAAATAAAAATGCACTCAAGATACTCAGATTAAGGCGAGCTGATCATGTCTAAAGGTGTTGTGTTACTTGGCGATAAAACCACGCATGGTGGTGCAGTGATCTCAGCTTCTTCAACCATGATTGTTAACGGCAAAAATGTTGCACTTATTGGGGACAAAATCAGTTGTCCGATAATAGGGCATGGTATTAACGCCATTATTGAAGGATCGCCTGAATGGTCTTCCGATGGCAAAGCCATTGTTGTCGATGGCTGCCATTGTGTATGTGGCTGTCAGGTTCTCTCCAGTGCCCCGGATTGTGTAACAGGATAAGTAATGAGCTGGGAACGTCAGAAATCAACGGCATCACCCATGCCGGAAGAACCTCCACTGCTCTTATGGCTGGTTATTGGTATTGTGGCTCTCATCACAGGTGTGCTGCTTTTTGTTTTGCACGTGAATGGGCTGGCTGGCCCTCTGCAGCATTTTAATCTTTGGTGTGTGGCTGCCTGCCCTCTGGTGGTCTGGGTTATGTTCATCTGTCTGCGGGGATGGCGATACAATAGCCTGTGTGAAAAGCACCAGTTTGAAAGGGATGAAGCCGAATATGCCCAACAACAGTGGACTGCATGGGCCGGGAGAAATATTGCAGTGTTACACAGCACCGTTATATTTCCTGATGCACTCACGTCACGCCTTTTCATGCAAGCTCCTGCTGAGCTGGAGCAGCACACCTTTCAGGCGCGCCGTCTGTCTCTGCCTGAGGGGAGCGATCTATTTTCTGTCTTTCTCACAGGCGTAAACCATGCGCTGGTGCGGGTTCCGATTGATTTGCCATTTAGCGTGACGCTCCTGACAGATTCATCTGAAGACGAGGATGCCCTGAGGGCTGCGTTTGCGAGAGCATGGCAGCAATATATTGTTCCCCCTCGCCCCACTTCTGTACTGCACATCCTGCATTCAAAGTCTTTTCTTTGGCTGGTTGAGCGCCTGCAGTCTCCGACGGCTGATATTGACCTGATTCTGGTTCAGCAGGCTGAGGGACAGGATAAGTACAGCGATGTTCTGGCCTCGTTGCTGCTGACCTCCGACGATGTTGCGACCAAATACCAGCTTCATCATGGTGCTTGCCTTCTGCGACCCATGTCGCTGGACATTGTGAAAGCAAAAGATGAGCTGGATATCTTTTTTTCTACGCAGACTCAGGCCTGTGCTACCAAAAGTATCGTGGGTGATAAGGCTGTATGGGGGGCTTTGTTTGCCACTTTACTGGACTGCGCAAAAGCATATGGCGATATCTGGAAAGTCGAGCAGACACACTGGCTGGAAAAGTATGCCGGAATCTGCGGACCATTTTCGTCGTGGGTTATGGCTGCTGTGGTCAGCGATATCGTAAATATGCAGCATGTTGATAGCCTGATGCTTTCCTCTGAGGGAGAGCAAAGTTTTATTAATACAGTGACAACAGGGAACCAGATGAAATGAATAGTTCATTTTGGCGTGGGAACTGGGGGAAATTGGGCGCAACCGTGTTCTGGGGGGCTGGAATCGCCTGGCTCATCTGGCATTTTGGGGATGATGTGGGGTTGCATAACACAGGAATGAAATGTCTGGCCTTAGCTGGCGCGATAATTATCCTGATGTTTGTCCTCCATGGTAAAACTGCTGGGCTGCTTGTTCACCAGAGCTGGGCTCGCATCCGGGCAATGTGTAGCAATAAGTTGCCAAAAGGCGAGTCTCGACTTGTTCAAACAGCACCCCACAACGTCACCGTCGACACCATCCGTCTCGCCATGCGTAATCTCTACGGTCGTCGCTGGGGACGTAAAACCCGCATCCTGTTGATAACCGGTACACCCTCAGATGTTGAGCTGCTGACCCCTAAACTGACCGCTCAATTCTGGCAAGAAGATCGTGGCACTCTGCTTTTGTGGGGCGGTGATCTCAATACGCCAGCCGACAATATCTGGTTGACTGCTCTACGCAAACTGCGCCGCCGCCCGGTGGATGGTCTGGTGTGGGTCACCTCGGCTTTCGACCAGCTGTCTGTCCCTGGTCTGGAACAGCCGTTGCCCGTGCCTTCTGAAAGCGCAATGGACTCTCTTTCTCATGCCATAAGCAGCCGCATGGAGGCGCTGGGCTGGAAGATTCCCCTGTATATCTGGTCATTGCATCCGCGAGCGGGTAAGCCTGAAGGACGTGTTGTGCAGGCTGCTGGCTGCCAACTGCCCGCCGGGTGTTGTACCGAAGGGTTAGCTAAACAATTGGCTATCCTGACGCCGGAACTGACTTTACAGGGGCTACAACAGACCTGCGGTGAGGTGAAACATAACTTTTTGCTGAAGCTTGCCGACCAGCTTATCCGTAAACCGGAGAGCGTGACCGCACCGCTGTCGGCGATGCTTAATCCATACCGTCCGCTGCCTCTGGCTGGGCTGGTGTTCAGTCAACCCTCTGCCAGCGGTGAACGTGCCGTGCCGCATCAATGGGGAATGGACAAATGCTGGGATGCTCTGCCTGAATCTGTTCGGATGCTTCCTGCCGCACTGCGTCCCGTCAGGCCGGGCATTCCATGGCAGAAGGTTATAGCGTCTGTTATTGCCCTGGTGATGGTGGGGTGGGGCGGCTGGATGGGTGTCTCCTGGAGGACTAATCGTGGTCAGATTAATACTGCAAATACCCAGGCAGCGATGGCTTCCCGACAAAACCAGCCACTGGAGCAACGCTTGTACGCACTGTTTGAGCTGCAAAAAACGTTGGCTCGTCTGCAATATCGCTCTGAGCATGGTGTGCCCTGGTATGAAAAGGCGGGATTAAGTCAGAACAATGCGTTGCTGACGACACTCTGGCCTCGTTATCAGGAAAGTGCACTGCCGCTGCTGCGGGATGCGGCTGCAGATCATCTACAAAAGCAGGTCAGCGCCTTTAATGCGCTGCCGCCAGGTAGCCCGCTGCGGGAGCAAAGGGCAAAAAGCACCTGGGAACAGCTCAAGCTCTACCTGATGCTGGCGCGTCCTGAGCATATGGACGCCGCCTGGTTCAGATCTGCTTTGCTGAACAACTGGCCGAAACGTCACGGTGTGAAAGACGGTGTCTGGCAAGGAATGGCTCCATCATTGTTGTCGTTCTATGCTGCGCAGTTGGTCACGCATCCTGAGTGGAAGATCCATGCTGATGAAAGCATGGTCAGCCAGGCTCGCTCGCTGTTGGTTCGGTTGATGGGGGTGCGTAACAGTGAGTCGAGCCTCTATCAGAAGATGCTTTCGCAGGTGGCGCACTTGTATGTCGATATGCGCCTGGAGGATATGACCGGTGATACCGATGCTGCCCGCCTGTTCAGTACTACCGAAATTGTGCCGGGGATGTTCACCCGTCAGGCATGGGAGCAGGCGGTACAGCCTGCCATCGAGAAAGTAGTGAAGTCGCGGCGGGACGAGCTCGATTGGGTACTTACGGACAGCAAGCGTCAGGCGAATAAATCGGACGAAACCTCCCCTGAGGCGCTGAAAAATCGCCTGACGGATCGCTATTTCGCAGACTTTGGCGGAGCCTGGCTGGAGTTCCTTAATAGCCTGAGCTGGAACCAGGCCGCTACGCTGTCGGACTCCATTGACCAGTTGACCCTGATGGCTGACGTGCGTCAGTCACCTCTGGTGGCGTTGATGAACACCCTGAACGTGCAGGGGCGCACCGGGCAGACTGGTGAAGCAATTTCAGATTCATTGGTGAAATCAGCCAAAAATCTGCTGGGCGATGCCAACAAGGATGCTATTGACCAGAGCGTAGGTGTACATGGACCGCTGGATGCAACATTCGGCCCGGTGCTGGAGTTGATGGACAAGAACCGCACGGGGGCACAGGAGCAGAGTCTGCAGTCGTACCTGACTCGTGTGACTCAGGTGCGCCTGCGCCTGCAACAGGTGACCAATGCCGCCGATCCGCAGGCGATGACCCAAACGATTGCTCAGACGGTATTCCAGGGCAAAGCTGTAGATCTAACCGATACTCGTGACTACGGTAGCCTGATTGCCGCCGGGCTTGGTCAGGAGTGGAGTGGCTTTGGGCGCGCGGTGTTTGTAAATCCGATGGAGCAGGCCTGGCAGTTGGTTCTGACCCCTGCGGCGGACAGTCTTAATGCCCAGTGGCAGCAAGCGGTGGTTGCCGAGTGGAACTCCGCCTTTGGCGGGCGTTATCCGTTCAACAACGCCAGCAGCGATGTATCTTTGCCGCTGCTTGCCAAATACCTCAATGTCGATTCCGGTCGTATTTCGCAGTTTTTGCAGACACGCCTGAAAGGCGTACTGCACAAGAATGGGAATAACTGGGTGCCGGACAGTATCAATTCGCAAGGGCTGACCTTTAACCCGGCGTTTCTCAACGCTATCAACACATTGAGCTATATCTCGGATGTCGCCTTTACCGAAGGTAATGCCGGGATGAAGTTCGAACTGCGCCCAGGCACTTCTGATGGCGTGATGCAAACCGACATGATTATCGACAGCCAAAAACTGACCTATGTGAACCAGATGCCGGCGTGGAGGAGCTTCACCTGGCCTGCGGACACAGAAGCGCCTGGCGTGAGCCTGAGCTGGATAAGTACCCATGCTGGCACCCGTCAGTATGAGGATATTCCCGGAACGTGGGGCTGGATACGCTTGCTTGATAAGGCTGAGATCAGTGCTTATCCAGGCGTCGGCAGTAGCTATACACTGAGCTGGAAAGCTCAGGATGGACGCCTGCTCAATTATACCTTGCGTTCCGAGGTGGGAGAGGGGCCGCTGGCACTGTTGAAACTGCGTAACTTCCGTCTGCCGGGAACCATCTTCAACACGGTCAGAGTGGCAGCGTCAAACCAGCTTGCCAGCGCGACCAGTAATGCAGAGGCGGTTTATTGATGAGTACGCTGGATACTTTACTTAGAGCTTGCCAGACAGAGCAGGCGATACTGCTTGGCGCTACCGGTGAGCGCGTGGCGCAGTGGAACAACTGGTTGCTGCCGTTATCAGGGACATCATCTGTAGGGGAAGACCCGGGGTATGACGATGACTTCCAGCAAATGCGCGAGGAGGTCAATAAACTCTCCGGGGCTGATACCGAACTCATTTGCCGACTGGCGGAGAAGTTGCTCACCACCACCGCCAAAGATATCCGTGTGGCGACGTATTACTGCTGGGCCAGGCTGCATCGTGAAGGCGAGCAGGGGCTGGCAGAAGGTCTTGAGCTGCTGGCCGGTCTGATAGACCGCTTCGGTACGCAACTGCATCCGCAGCGTGACCGCAGCCGTAAGGCTGCACTGGAGTGGCTGGCTGGTTCACGTATGACTGATTCCCTTTCACTGTATCCAGAAGTGGTCAGGGAAGATGCGTTGCGTACCACCGGCGCGCTGCTTCTGATAGCTCAGCTAACCGAAAACGAATCGGATGAAACCCGTCCTGAACTGAATGCGCTGTACGGCGCACTGGAAAACCGCCTGCAGAAAGCGGGTGGTGTGGATGCGGTTGTACCACAGAACGCCAGCGCCACTGAGATACCGTCCACGGCGAGCCACAGCGATGCTCCGGCTATCGGGCGGATCACTTCCGGCCAGGATTTGCTGGCGCAGGCACGCACACTCAGTGAATACCTGCGAGAACAGCCTGACGGTTGGTTGTCAGCGCACCATCTGATGAAAAGTCTGCGTCACGACACCCTGCGGGCTATTCCGGCTCCGGATGCGCAAGGACGCACACGTATCGAGCCTCCCAGAGCTGACCAGCGAGCACTGCTCAAGCGCCTTTACCTGCAACAAAACTGGGCGGAAATGCTGGAAACGGCAGACAGCACTTTTTCACGAGGTGCCAATCATTTGTGGCTGGATCTGCAGTGGTATATCCATCAGGCACTGACGAAGTCCGGTAAAGACACTCTGGCCGCCATCATCGCCGCTGACCTGAAAGGGCTGCTGAAGCGGTTATCCGGGCTGGAGACGTTGGCGTTCAGTGACGGAACGCCGTTTGCCGATGAAGTAACGCTGAACTGGCTCCAACAGAGTGTGCTGGATACGACGAGCGGATGGAGCAATGACACATCATCAGCCCCGCTAATAGCCAGTAATGATGACATTCTGGCGCTGGAGCCTGAAGCCGTGGCACTGGCTGATAATGAAGGCCCGGATGCTGCATTGGGATGGCTACAGACCCAGCCCGGCATAACGACAGTTCGCCAGAAGTGGCTGTTGCGCCTGCTGATGGGGCGCATTGCTGAACAGTACGGTAAAAATGATCTGGCGGTGCACCTGTTTGCTGAGCTGGGTGAGCGTGCCAGAGAAGTGGTTCTTAGCGACTGGGAGCCTGAACTGTTGTTTGAAGTTCAGGCGCGCCATCTGAAACTCCTGCGGCTGAAAGCCGGTCGCAGTGAGGCGGACAAGGTTCGGCTCGGGCCAGCCATGGAAAAATTGCTCGGCGGGCTGATTCAACTCGATCCGGCGCGGGCCGCAGTGTTGTGTGGTTAGAGAATGTTATTAACTGGATAAAAATTTATTTATCAGGAGGATGAACAGGAATGGCTCATAAAAAATAAGACACATTACGGATGTTAATTTTGGGTGAGAATTTCACTGGCCAGTGCAATATTTATGTCAATCACCCCATATAACAAAATATGAGATCATTGCGGCAGTTGTCTTCCCTTTAATTTACAGGGCGCATAAAAATTTCTGGTTTATACATCTTTTATTGATATCTGTTTATTCATCCTTACGGGGTGTCCTGGTTCTGGAGATGGAATCATGCCAGAAGAGGAGGTTAAGTTAGTTCATCTGATGGAATTGTCTGTTTTTGTGCTCTCAATACTGAAGGTTATCGATTGTCAGATATCGTTATTTATCCCAGAAATATGCCAGGTAGTCGGCGGAAATATATATTTTGATCTGGCTTCAAGGTAATGGGTGTGGAATTGTTTTCAGAAAAATATCTGCCGGATTTGAAATTTCAAATGAGAAGGTAAAACCCATTTCTCTCACTCCCCTCGACGTAGTGAGATAGCTTTCCCTTTTAGGGAAAAGAACATTCTTTTCTATATTTTGAGTAATTCTTTTATGAAAGATCTAACACTACGCTATTTCGATGCGGAAATGCGCTACCTTCGTGAGGCGGCGAAAGAGTTCGCCCAAACCCATCCGGATCGGGCCGCGATGTTGGACATGGATAAAGCCGGTACACCAGACCCGTATGTCGAACGCCTGTTTGAAGGCTTTGCCTTTTCGATGGGGCGGCTGCGTGAAAAAATTGACGACGACCTGCCGGAGCTTACCGAAGGGCTGGTCAGTATGCTCTGGCCACACTATCTGCGCACTATTCCTTCACTTTCAGTCGTGGCACTCACCCCGGCGCTACACGCCATGAAAATGGCGGAAGTGGTGCCTGCGGGTCTTGAAGTGTATTCCCGACCAATAGGACCGAAGAACACCGTTTGTCGTTACCGTACCACGCAGGATGTGATGCTCAATCCCCTCAGTGTTTCGGGCATCACTATGACCACCGAACCTGACGGTCGCTCGCTGCTACGGATACGCTTTGCCTGCAGCAGTCAGGCGGACTGGTCGAATGCTGATCTTAGTTGCCTGAGCCTGTATCTTGGGGCTGATGCTCCGGTCAGTAGCCAGTTGCATCTGATGCTAACGAAACGCCAGTCGGCGTTGTATATGCGCCTGCCCGGTCAGACTGATCGTATCCGCCTTGACGGGTATTTCTCGCCGGGCGGGTTTGCCGAAGAAGACCGCCTGTGGCCGAAAGGCGATAGTGCTTTCAGCGGCTATCAGTTGCTGCTGGAATACTTTACCTTCCGGGACAAGTTTATGTTCGTCCATCTCAACGGCCTGGAGGGGATCACACCTCCTGCCGGGGCGGAGTATTTCGACATTGAAGTGGTGCTCAGTACACCGTGGCCGCCTGATCTGCCAGTCACCGATGATGCCATTCGCCTCCACTGCGTACCGGTGATTAACCTGTTCACCCTGGAGGCTGATCCGCTCATCATCACCGGACTTGAAAGTGAATATCTGCTGCGTCCTAAACGGCTGCAGGACGGGCATACCGAGATTTATGCTGTGGATTCGGTTACCGGTTCAAACCGAACCAATGACGCAGAGTATGTTCCGTTCAGCAGCTTCCGCCACAAAGGGGGGATGATGCGTCGCCATGCGCCTCCGCGCTATTACCATACGCGCGTTAAGCGCAGCGTGACCGGACTGTATGACACCTGGTTAATTCTTGGGGGGCATCAGTGGGAAGATGATCGACTTGTCGAGCGTGAAGTTGTGTCGCTGCAAATCACCGGCACGAACGGTCAACTGCCGCGCCGGGCGCTGCAGAGTACACTGCTTGACCGCTGTGAGCAGGTCGTGGATACGCAGCTTTCAGTGCGCAACCTTTGCAAGCCAACGCTGCCGGTTTACCCGCCTGCTGAAGACCGTTTCCACTGGCGAGTACTGAGCCACCTGGGAGCCGGGTTCCTCAACATGATGAGTACCGCAGAAGTGCTGCGTGGAACGCTTGCGCTGTACAACTGGCAAGACGATGAGCTGAATATCCGGCGTCTGGAGGCGATTCAGCATGTGGCTCATCATCGTCTGCAGCGGTTCGAACAGGGCTTCCTGTTACGAGGGCTAGATATTGAAGTGACGCTCGACAACAACGGGTTTACGGGCGAGGGCGATATTCATTTGTTTGGTGAGATGCTTAACCGTTTCTTTGCGCTCTATGCCGATATGAACCAATTTAACCAGCTTACCCTCATTATCCAGCCAGAAGGAAAATGCATCCGGTGGAAAGAGAACCACAGCCAGCGCCTGCCCGGTTAATCGCACAGTGGAGTGACCGGCTGCCGTATATGAATTTTTACCGCTTCTGCCAGTTGCTGGAGCAAAGCCAACCGGATCAACCGGTCACCGGTAGTACCTGGCAGGTACGGTATGAACCGGTGCGCTTTCGCCCGCATCCGGGGATGGGGTTTCCGGCCTCTGAAATCAAAGGCGTGGAATTACCTGAGTATCCGCACTTACCCCCAACGGTACGCATTACATTTATGGGGCTCTACGGCGTGGAATCTCCATTGCCGACGCACTATATCGATGACATCACCCAGCGCCGCGAAGGGTACGAAGCCACCAGCGATTTCCTCGATATCTTCAACCATCGGCTGATTGCCCAATACTACCGCATCTGGCGTAAATACTCGTACCCGGCCACGTTTGAAGAAGGTGGTAAGGACAAAATCTCGCAGTATCTGCTGGGGTTGGCTGGGCTTGGGATTGACGGTTGCACCGACAGTATCGCCGCTCCCGCCTCACGCTTTCTGGCGCTGTTGCCGGTGATGTTGCTGCCGGGGCGTACTGCGGAAGGTATGGCCTCTCTGGTGCGTTTGTTGGCACCCAATACACAGGCGAAAATCTGGCATCACGACAAACACCGGGTGCCACTGAAAAAAACGCTGACCATGAGCGTGAGTAATCCCTCCACTCTGATAAATCGCCCAGTGATGGGCAACTATGCCACTGACGTTAACAGCCGGGTGTTGATGCGCCTTACCACGATGGACCCGGCTGAAGTGCAGGGCTGGTTACCCGGTAGTGAGCTTCATACAGATTTAATGGCTCTGTTGCATGTCTATCTTGGCTCACGCCTTGATGTTCGCCTGCAGTTGTGTGTCAACCGTAGCCTGCTACCGGATGCCACAATGAACAGCAATCCTACAGTCGGTGCAGTGCAATTAGGGCGTACAGCCGTAATGCGTCCACTGAGTGTGGCGGACACAGCTACATACAGCAAAACAATAACCATCAATCTTGGCCGCTATGAGCGGGTACAGGAAAATATTCACCGCAGGGAGACCGATGAAGATGGCGATTATCGCTGGTAAATTTCCCCTGGTTGCGCTGACTACGGGCATCACACTGATGCTGGCTGGGTGTGGCCTGACCCAGAGCATTACGGACGGCACTGTCGCCGTGACAAAAGCGATTTTTTATAAACAGGTGAAAACCCTGCATCTGGATATTCGGGCACGCGAGGCGCTGAACCTCAATGCCAGTGAAGTGGCGCTGTCTATAGTGGTGCGCATTTACCAGCTCAAGGATCGCAAAACCTTCGATAGCACGGATTATCCTTCGCTGTTTAAGTCTGACAGTCAGGCTGTTAAGGCTGACCTGGTGGCGGAGAAAGATATCCGCCTGCAGCCGGGTGGGGCAGTGATGGTTGATATGCCGATGGAGGAAAGTGCGCAGTATGTGGCGGTGGCGGGCATGTTTATGTCGCCGGATCAGGTGAGTAACAGCTGGCGGGTGGTGTTAAGCCGTGACGATCTTGACCCGGATAAAGCCCGAATCATTGAAGCAGGAAGCAACCAACTGACTCTGAAGGCGCTGAAAGATGAATGACACTCCCCATCCGTCATTGTATGAGATCCTGTTTGGGAATTTTACCGGAGGGCTGGATCTGCATCAGGTTAGCGAGCAGAACCAGACGATCCTCTCAGTGCTGGACAATATGCAGCGCATTCTTAACTGTCGTGCCGGTACGCTGGCGCATTTACCTGACTATGGTCTGCCGGATATGACCAAAATCCTTCAGGGGATGCCGGGTATGGCGCATGAGCTTATGGGGGCATTATCTGCTGTACTGCTCAAATATGAGCCACGCCTGCAAAAAATAACCGTTGTTTTGCTGGAACAAGAGGTTCCCGGTGAGCTGCGCTATGCCATTGATGCTGAACTTAAAGGTATTGGCCTGGTACGTTATAGCACCGAATTTGTACCCGAAGGTCGGGTTCTGTTGAGGCATTTGAAGCAACAACAGTATCTCGACACGACAACTCGTATGTAATGTTTCTTCCTTAATTCGGCAACGCTCTGAATATGCCGCAGAAACGATAGTCTTCTATAACCGCAAGCACGTCAGATGGACAACAGGTCATGAATGACATAACCCCACGTAAAATCAAAACCGGCGGTGACCCGCGCACGCTACCGGATTATGCCGCCCTGCGCGATGAACTGAATAAGCTTACACATCCGGCGCGTCCGGATGTGAACTGGCATTATGTCGAGAAACTTTGTCTCTCACTGTTTGATCAAAATGGTGTAGAGCTGCAGACGGCAGCCTGGTATACGCTGGCTCGTACGCAACTGGCTGGATTATTCGGTCTCAATGAAGGTCTGGCAATACTGGAGGCTCTGATAAGTCATGAGTGGGGCGTGCTCTGGCCGCAGCCTGTTCACGTTCGAATGGAGATCCTGAGTAATCTGAGTCAGCGTTTGCAGCAACGTATACGCTCGCTGCCGCTGATATACAGCGACCTTGGTCAGTTGTATCGGGCAGAACAACTGCTTACCCGTCTGGGGGAAGTATTACAGCGTCTGGAGCTTAGGCATCTCAGCCAACTGGATACTTTGCGTGCCCTGATACACAACAACGCTGTCAGCCTGGAAAGCAGCGACGGTACAACCAGCACAGGGACGACAATTCAGTCTGGTATCGTGTCGCCTGCCACAGTAATAAATAGAACCGATATATCAATAGGTTCCCATGCTGAAAGTCTGTTTGAAGATCCCCGAAGGCCAGGCGGTACGGTGAAGTGGGTATATGTTACACAACCGAACGTAGAGGTACTTCCGTCAATACCCGCGCCAGTAAAAAGGTGGAAATCTTTTGTTGCTGGGATGTGTTCCATGCTGATGATAAGTGCAGCAATGGTATGGGGCTGGCAATATTTTCACCGGTCGGATCCATTACAAGCCCAGCTTACTGCCTCTTTAACTCCATTACCCGCAATACTCACGCCTGAACAACTGGATATATTGCGGCAGCAATCTCCCTTGCCACAAACTTTAATAACGCAAACACAGCAGCAACTTGCACTTCTGGACAAGCTACCACCGGACTGGCGCATTACCCGAGGATGGCAGCTTGTCGAACAAGCCCGGGCGATTTGGCCGGAGCGGGCAAAACCTCTGATGCAACAGTGGCAGCAACAACTTAATGTTGCCGCATTGCCGACAGGAAACCTGAATGGCTGGCATCAGGGAATGATGACGCTACAGAAACTGAGTGAACGACTGAACGGGCTGGATGAGCATAAGGGGAAATATATGACGGTCAGTGAACTGAAATCAGTTGTGTATTCCGCTATGCAGCTATTTAACCAATCCATACCGGCTGAAGAACAACTGCGGATACTGGCGCAATCGCCGGTAGGGCAGCCACTCCCTCCTGCCGCAGGGGCTCAGGCAGAGATGCGCCTGAAACAACTTATCGCCAGGTATGCCGACATTAAACAGAATGCTTCGAAGCTAAAAGGTATGAATGATTATGAATGATCTGTAACAACGACCAGAAATTTATCGTAGCCAGAAAAAGAAAAAGCCCCGCTTTTCAGCGAGGCCTTATGAATAGTGGTGCCCGGACTCGGAATCGAACCAAGGACACGGGGATTTTCAATCCCCTGCTCTACCGACTGAGCTATCCGGGCAACGGGGCGCATTAAACCTGATTCGCCTCGTCTCGTCAATCAAATTTCTTCAAATTACTGCAGACTGCACAATCTATCATCACTTTGCCGCTATTGCACACATTTCAGGAAAACCAGGCGGTCCAGGCGGCGGAAAGTGGCATTGCCAGAAGCAGTGCTGGAAGCATGTTGACCACCGGGAACATTTTAATTCCACAGATGCGCAAACCGGTCGCCAGAAGCAATAATCCTCCCACGGCGCTAAAGTCCGCCATCATCGCCGGCGTAGTTAGCGGTAATATCAGCGCGGCTCCCCAGGCCAGCGTTAACTGGATGATGAGCAATGGAATGCTAATTACTGATACCGCAATCCCCAGAGAGCAGGCGAAGATCATCGCCGTAAAGAAATCAAGAAATGACTTGGCGATTAAAATACTCGGATCGCCGGTCATTCCTTCATTCATCGCGCCGAAGATCCCTGTACCGCTGGCACAAAACAGGACAATAATCGCGACAAAATTTTGAATAAAAGATTCATGCGCTGGCTTCTTGCGCGAGTGGCGAAACAGATTCTGCGCTCTGGCAACCGCAGTATTGACTCCTTTCTCCAGCAAACATATTTCGCCGATTAGAGCGCCAAGTAGCGTTGCTAAAACCATCGCCGGAAGGTTGGCGCATTTCACCACCAGTAAAATACCAATCCCCAGCGATGCCAGACCAAAAATCGATGTCATTGAGACGCGGATACGTTCCGGTAAACGTTGGCTAAGCAGTGCGCCGAGAACGCCACCCAGTAATACTGCACTAGCGTTGATAAAAGGGCCGATGACCACAAGAGTTCCTGTTAACTGTATTGTTTGATTTTTTTATTATGAACTTTTTGCCCTGTTTATGGCTTGTCTGGCCGCAAAGTCCTGGCTTGCACGCTTTAGCGAAAGGTGCCATTATTGCGCGAATTTTCTCCTCTCTGTACGGAGTTTGCCTGATGCATGCCACCTCCTTACATTCTCTCGCTTCTCGCCGTTTTGCGCGAAAATCTTCCCTTTCCATGTTACTGCTCATGCGGTGAAGTTAACGCACGCTTACTGCAGGACAACAGTAAAATCAGAGCGTTTCTGCTTTTACTGATGTCTGGCGGTCGGAGCTGGTGACCAGTTTGACCCACATCTCATGGGGCAAGGTTTTTCATCTTGTCCGATATTCTTACCTCCCCGAAACGGGTTTGCGCTTATGAAATCAATGAGTATTGCCGCCAGTTATGAACTGGTTTCCCGACTTTCTACCCATCGTCGCGTGGTGGCGCTGGAAGATACTGATTTTACGGACGTCGCGGCAGTCGTCATTACCGCTGCGGATAGTCGTAGTGGCATTCTTGCGTTACTTAAGCGAACCGGGTTTCATCTACCGGTGTTTTTGTATTCTGAAGATGCTGTTGAAGTGCCTGCGGGCATTACGGCGATTATCAACGGTAACGAGCAGCAGTGGCTGGAGCTGGAGTCTGCTGCTTGTCAGTATGAAGAGAATTTGCTGCCACCGTTTTATGACACGTTGACGCAGTACGTTGAGATGGGCAACAGCACCTTTGCTTGTCCTGGGCATCAACATGGCGCGTTCTTTAAGAAGCATCCAGCCGGACGCCATTTTTACGATTTCTTCGGTGAGAACGTCTTTCGCGCCGATATGTGTAATGCCGATGTGAAACTGGGCGATCTGCTTATCCATGAAGGCTCGGCGAAAGATGCGCAGAAATTCGCAGCCAAAGTTTTTCATGCCGATAAAACCTATTTTGTTCTTAACGGTACTTCAGCAGCGAATAAGGTCGTGACCAATGCGTTGCTAACGCGGGGTGATCTGGTGCTGTTCGATCGCAATAATCATAAGTCGAACCATCACGGCGCGTTGATTCAGGCCGGTGCGACGCCGGTGTATCTGGAGGCCGCGCGTAACCCGTTCGGTTTTATCGGCGGTATTGATGCGCGCTGTTTTAATGAAGATTATTTACGCGAGCAAATTCGCGACGTCGCGCCAGAAAAAGCTGAACAATCGCGCCCGTTTCGCCTGGCGATCATTCAATTAGGAACCTATGACGGCACTGTCTATAACGCCCGTCAGGTGATCGATACCATTGGGCATCTGTGCGATTACATTCTGTTTGATTCCGCATGGGTCGGTTATGAACAGTTTATCCCGATGATGGCGGATAGCTCGCCGCTGCTGTTAGAACTTAACGAAAACGATCCGGGGATCTTTGTTACCCAGTCAGTGCATAAACAGCAGGCGGGATTCTCGCAGACGTCGCAGATCCATAAAAAAGATAACCATATTCGCGGGCAGGCGCGTTTTTGCCCGCATAAGCGGTTGAATAATGCCTTTATGCTCCATGCTTCCACCAGCCCGTTCTATCCGCTATTTGCCGCGCTGGACGTCAATGCCAAAATCCATGAAGGGGAGAGTGGTCGTCGGCTGTGGGCTGAGTGCGTTGAGATGGGGATTGAAGCGCGCAAGGCGATTCTTGCACGCTGTAAGCTGTTCCGTCCGTTTATCCCACCCGTTGTCGATGGCAAATTGTGGCAGGAGTATCCGACGTCAGCGTTGGCCAGTGACCGCCGTTTCTTCAGCTTTGAACCAGGAGCAAGGTGGCATGGCTTTGAGGGATATGCCGCAGACCAGTATTTTGTTGATCCGTGCAAGCTGTTACTGACTACGCCTGGTATCGATGCCGAAACCGGTGAATATAGCGATTTTGGCGTACCGGCGACGATTCTGGCGCATTATCTGCGTGAGAACGGCATCGTACCGGAAAAGTGCGACCTCAACTCCATTTTGTTCTTATTAACACCGGCGGAAAGTCACGAGAAGCTGGCACAACTGGTGTCGATGCTGGTGCAGTTTGAACAGCATATTGAGGGGGATTCGCCGCTGGCAGAGGTGCTGCCGAGTGTTTATAACAAATATCCGGTGCGCTACCGTGACTACACTTTGCGCCAGTTGTGTCAGGAGATGCACGATTTGTATGTCAGCTTCGACGTCAAAGACCTGCAAAAAGCGATGTTCCGCCAGCAGAGCTTCCCGTCAGTGGTGATGAATCCACAGGATGCGCATAGCGCCTATATTCGCGGCGAAGTGGAGTTGGTGCGGATTCGTGATGCCGAAGGGCGAATTGCGGCTGAAGGGGCGCTGCCGTATCCGCCGGGGGTGCTTTGCGTAGTGCCGGGGGAAGTCTGGGGAGGCGCGGTACAGCGTTATTTCCTCGCACTGGAAGAAGGCGTGAATTTGCTGCCGGGGTTTTCGCCGGAGCTACAAGGTGTCTATAGCGAAACTGATGCGGACGGCATGAAACGGTTGTACGGTTATGTATTGAAGTGAGAATAAAAAAACGGGTCACCTTCTGGCGACCCGTTTCTCTTTGCGTAATTAGTGGCTAACAGTCTGTGTGCCCGCAGGGACACGAACGTGTTTGTATTTAAACATCGCCATGAATGCGAAGGCCAGAACCACGGAGTAACCTGCGAAAATCAGCCATACGGTCTGCCAGTCGGTAATGCCGTTTTGGGTGTACATCTCAACCACTTTACCGCTCACAATACCGCCTAGGATACAGCCGAAGCCGTTGGTCATCATCAGGAACATCCCCTGCGCACTGGCGCGAATTGCCGGGCTAACTTCTTTTTCAACAAACACCGAACCAGAGATGTTGAAGAAGTCGAATGCGCAACCGTAGACAATCATTGACAGCACCAGCAGTACAGTACCGAACGGAGTCGGGTCGCCATAAGCAAACAGCGCAAAACGCAGGATCCACGCCACAATACTGATCATCATTACGTTCTTAATACCGTAGCGGCTTAAGAAGAACGGGATGGTCAGAATGAACAGAGTTTCAGAGATCTGCGAAATCGACATGATGATTGACGCATGTTGCACGATGAAGCTGCTGGCAAACATCGGGTCTTTGTCGAAGCTGTGCAGGAAGGTATTACCGAACATGTTGGTAATCTGCAGTTCCGCACCCAGCAACATCGAGAAGATGAAGAAAATCGCCATACGCTTGTTTTTAAACAACGCGAACGCATCAAGCCCCAGCAAAGTCGTCCAGCTCTGATTCGCTTGCTGTTTAGCAACCGGAATATGCGGCAGCGTAAAGGTAAACAGCACCAGAACGGCGGAGAGAGCTGCGCCAATATACAGCTGCATGTGGCTTAATTCGAAGCCAGACAGGCTCACCACCCACATCGCCATAATAAAGCCGATGGTGCCCCAGATACGGATTGGCGGGAAATCCGTCACAATATCCAGCCCGGCATTTTGCAGGCGATAGTAGGAAATTGTGTTGATTAACCCAAGCGTTGGCATATAAGCAAACGAGTTAATCAATATCACAAGGAACATCGCCTCCGGCGTGGTGACTTTCGCCGCCATGAAGAGAGTGATCGCACCAATAGTGTGACAAATGGCGTAAACCCATTTCGCACTTAACCATTTGTCGGCCACAATCCCCAGCAACGCAGGCATAAAGACAGCGGCGATACCCAATGAACTATAAACTGCGCCGATAGAAGCACCGTCGAACTTCAGGGTAACAAACATATATGAGCCGAGGGTAGTCAGCCAACTTCCCCACAGGCAGAACTGCAGAAAAGAGAGAATTTTCAGCTGCAGCTTAAGATTCATGTTAATTTCCTCACATCATGATGCGGATGAGTGTTTCAAAAAGCACATTTGACCGTGCAAGATGATGCGATTCTATCAACTTCACTGACTGTTTTTTTGTTACCCGTGGCAAATAATTGCAAATAATATCGTTTTGCAAAACATAATTGTGATGTAGATAACACTTTGCCTCGGAGTATTGTCAGAGGCAAAGGTGGAATTATCGGCGGCGATAAGATTTCTGTGCCATGTTCACTTTGTAGAGATAGCGGCGAGATTCCGCAGAAGGGTGACGTGTGGTCAGTGTCTGATAAACATCGCCCGGCGTCATAGTATTTATAATAGCGGCAGCCTGAATTTTATCGTTCGAGAAGACGCGTAATACGCTGCCTGCACCACCGTTATAGGCGGTGATGACGGCATAACGTCGCGACGTTGGGTTATCAATGCCGCCAAGATAAACATTGTTCAGCATCGCCAGATACGCAGTGCCGGTATCAATATTGCTGGCAGGATCAAACAAGAAACTTCGGCTCGGCGTGCCGGATTTCCCCTGCGAGCGGAATACATCTTTCCCGGCGGTGTGTTGTACCACCTGCATTAATCCCAGCGCGTCGGAACGGCTGACCGCATATGGGTTGAAGGAGGATTCGGTCTGCATAATCGCCAGAATCAGCGACTCATCGACGCCATATTTCCGTGACGCCTGGCGGACCATGCCGAGATATTTATGCGCACGTTTATCAAGGTGGTTCGGCACCATGTTAATGGTCACGCTGTAGATGATACGTAGCCCGTTGCTGCGGCTTTTCAGACGGTTTTTCAGCAGATAATCCGCGAAGTTGCTCGCGCGACCTTCCCAGCGAATCGGCTGCCCGGTGTTATCTACCACCTGACCGTAAAGGAAAGGTTCTTTCGAAATCGTAATATCATCAACGTCGGAATAGAGATCGACCGAACCTGGATCATCCCCCATCAGCAACGTTTTGATAATTGCCCGACGCAGATGCGCGGCAGGTTCTGTCCCGGCGATGGTTTCGATAGTGATCGTACCGTCATCGAAGTTGATGTGGCTGCGAGTCTGATATTGATCGGTGTATTTCACGTAGTCCTTAGGACCGGCGATCACCACCTCTTTGAATCCCCAGATGTTCTCAATATTGTGGGCAAACTGCCCCATCAGAATATCAAAGCCGTTGGTATCTTTGACCCAGGCTTCATTATATGTATCGCCTTTTTTGGTCGTCGAACAGGAGATGAGCAACGGCGCAATCAAAGCCAGCGCGAGATATTTTTTCATCATTCCGGGTGCGTGTTGTGTTTGTTTTTATGCAAGTTGCCGGAGGCGTACTCCGGCTCTGTTTTTATTTTTTATCTTCCGGCGTATAGCCCTCGATATGCACTTCTTTACCCTCGAACAGGAAGTTGACCATCTCCTGTTCCAGCAGCTTGCGGTGCTCGGCATTCATCATGTTGAGTTTCTTTTCATTAATCAGCATGGTTTGTTTGTGCTGCCACTGCGCCCAGGCTTCTTTGGAAATCTCGTTGTAGATGCGTTTTCCCAGTTCGCCGGGGTATAGCTGAAAATCCTGACCTTCTGCTTCACGCTGCAGGAAAGTACAAAAAATCGTTCTGCTCATAAATCATCCTCTTTATCGACTCACGCGCTAAACCGGCGCGCCAGTGCGTAACTGCTGTAACAAACGCTCCACGGGAGCCGCCAGACCAACTGACGGCGGTTGCGCTAAGTTATACCAGAGCGCATTGCCTTCATCCATGCAACCGGTGAATGACGACACGGGAAGCCACATAGGCACAATATCTAAATGGAAATGGCTGAAGGTATGCCGAAACGCGGTGAGTTGCGTCAGGTTATCAGTAGCAATCTGCCGTTGCGCCAGCCATTCTCGCAAACTTTCTTCATCGGCAAACTGCGGGAAACAGTATAAGCCACCCCACAATCCGCTTGGCGGACGCTGCGCCAGAAACACTTCATCTTCGTGCTGTAACAGCAGAAAGTAACCTGTGCGTTCCGGTAATGTCTGTTTCGGTTTTTTGCCCGGATAAAGCGACCAGCTATTATTGGCGGCGGCAATACAACCGTTTTGTAGCGGGCAGAGCGAACACTTCGGCTTCGAGCGCGTACAAATCATCGCGCCTAAATCCATCATCGCCTGATTAAACCGCTCCACGCCGACAGCGGGCGTAACCTGCTCGCTTAAACTCCACAGTTTATTTTCGACCTCTTTTTTCCCTGGCCAGCCGCTTACAGCATAGCAGCGAGCCAGCACGCGTTTGACGTTACCGTCGAGAATCGGAAAGTGCTTACCCAGAGAAAGCGAGAGGATTGCGCCTGCGGTGGAGCGTCCGACGCCAGGTAGCGCGGCGACTTCCTCAAAGGTTTCCGGGAATTTACCGCTGTGTAAGGTGGCAACTTGCTGTGCCGCTTTATGCAGATTGCGCGCGCGGGCGTAATAGCCAAGCCCGGTCCACAAGTGGAGAACTTCGTCCAGTGGCGCCTTGGCGAGATCGGTCACCGTCGGGAAACGCGCCATAAAGCGTTCAAAATAGGGGATAACGGTCGCAACCTGAGTTTGTTGCAACATCACTTCTGAGAGCCATACTTTGTAGGGCGTCTTGTCAATTTGCCAGGGCAGAGTTTTTCGCCCGTATTTATCGTACCAGTCCAGAACCTGGGCTGAAAATTGCGACGCTTGCATGGTCACCGAATTCACTGTTGTTGGGGGCAAGATTGCAGCACAGCGACGGCAGGGTGTAAACCGGAACTTTCCGCAGCCACGGCCTTATCATGCTTGCATCCGGCAACTAACTTTGGATAATGCCCGTTTTCAGAACACTTTCACAAGCGACTAAATCTTTATGAAAAACGACGTCATCTCACCGGAATTTGATGAAAACGGCCGCCCACTGCGCCGTATCCGTAGTTTTGTGCGCCGCCAGGGGCGACTGACCAGAGGCCAGGAACATGCGCTGGAAAACTACTGGCCGGTGATGGGCGTTGAATTCAGCGAAGATATGCTGGATTTCCCGACGCTTTTTGGCCGTGAAGCGCCAGTGACGCTTGAGATTGGTTTCGGTATGGGCGCTTCGCTGGTAGCAATGGCTAAAGAGCGCCCGGAGCAGGACTTCCTCGGCATTGAAGTGCATTCGCCGGGCGTTGGCGCTTGTCTGGCTTCTGCGCATGAAGAAGGGTTAGATAACCTGCGTGTGATGTGCCATGACGCAGTCGAAGTGCTGCATAAAATGATTCCTGACAATTCATTGAGCATGGTTCAGCTCTTTTTCCCTGACCCGTGGCACAAAGCGCGCCATAATAAACGCCGTATCGTTCAGGTGCCGTTTGCTGAGCTGGTAAAAAGCAAACTGAAACTGGGGGGCGTATTCCATATGGCGACCGACTGGGAACCTTATGCGGAACATATGCTTGAAGTGATGTCTTCCATTGACGGTTATAAAAACCTGTCAGAGAGCAACGATTACGTACCGCGTCCGGCATCACGTCCGGTGACGAAATTTGAACAACGTGGTCATCGTCTTGGTCACGGAGTATGGGACTTAATGTTCGAGAGGGTGAAATAATGGCAAAGAACCGTAGCCGTCGTCTGCGTAAAAAAATGCACATCGACGAATTCCAGGAATTAGGATTTTCGGTGGCATGGCGATTCCCGGAAGGTACATCGGAAGAACAAATTGATAAAACCGTTGATGACTTTATTAACGAGGTTATCGAACCGAACAAACTGGCCTTTGACGGCAGCGGCTATCTGGCCTGGGAAGGTCTGATCTGTATGCAGGAAATCGGCAAATGCACCGAAGAACATCAGGCGATTGTGCGTAAGTGGCTGGAAGAGCGCAAACTGGATGAGGTACGCACCAGCGAACTTTTCGACGTTTGGTGGGACTAAGAAAACATACGGGCGATGACAAATGCAAAACTGCCTGATGCGCTACGCTTATCAGGTCTACAAAGATGCACGATCGAGTAGGCCGGATAAGGCGTTTACGCAGCATCCGGCATGGACAGCGCGCACTTTGTTATCAATCTGGGCCAGCAAATGCTGGCCTGATTTGTTCTTGAGGGAAGATTATGATGCGCAAAATGCTGCTGGCGGCAGCACTTTCAGTGACGGCAATGACCGCTCACGCCGACTACCAGTGCAGCGTCACGCCGCGTGACGATGTGATTGTCAGCCCGCAAACCGTGCAGGTGAAGGGCGAAAACGGCAATCTGGTGATCACGCCAGACGGCAACGTGATGTACAACGGCAAACAATATTCTCTGAACGCTGCCCAACGCGAGCAGGCGAAGGATTATCAGGCAGAATTGCGCAGTACGTTACCGTGGATTGATGAAGGCGCGAAAAGTCGCGTCGAGAAAGCCCGTATCGCGCTGGATAAAATTATCGTTCAGGAGATGGGCGAAAGCAGCAAAATGCGCAGCCGTCTGACCAAACTGGATGCGCAATTAAAAGAGCAGATGAACCGCATTATCGAAACGCGCAGCGATGGCCTGACGTTCCACTATAAAGCTATCGATCAGGTTCGCGCCGAAGGCCAGCAGTTAGTGAATCAGGCAATGGGCGGTATTTTGCAGGACAGCATTAATGAAATGGGCGCGAAAGCGGTGCTGAAAAGCGGCGGTAACCCATTACAGAACGTACTGGGAAGCCTGGGGGGGCTGCAATCCTCAATCCAAACCGAGTGGAAAAAGCAGGAAAAAGATTTCCAGCAGTTTGGCAAAGATGTCTGTAGCCGTGTCGTGACACTGGAAGACAGCCGCAAAGCCCTGGTCGGGAATTTGAAATAATCCTCTATTCTAAGACGGCATAATACTTTTTTATGCCGTTTAATTCTTCGTTTTGTTACCTGCCTCTAACTTTATAGATCTCCAAAATTCATTCACGTTGTAAATTGTTTAACGTCAAATTTCCCATACAAAGCTAAGGGATAATACGTAGCGTTCACGTAACTGGAGGAATGAAATGGAGTTTTTCAAAAAGACGGCACTTGCCGCACTGGTTATGGGTTTTAGTAGTGCAGCATTAGCATTACCGAATATCACCATTTTAGCGACCGGCGGGACGATTGCCGGTGGTGGTGACTCCGCAACCAAATCTAACTACACAGCGGGTAAAGTTGGCGTAGAAAATCTGGTCAATGCGGTGCCGCAACTGAAGGACATTGCGAACGTTAAAGGCGAGCAGGTAGTTAACATTGGCTCCCAGGACATGAATGATAATGTCTGGCTGACACTGGCGAAAAAAATTAACACCGACTGCGATAAAACCGACGGCTTCGTTATTACCCACGGCACCGACACGATGGAAGAAACCGCTTACTTCCTCGACCTGACAGTGAAATGTGACAAGCCAGTGGTGATGGTAGGCGCAATGCGCCCGTCCACTTCCATGAGCGCAGACGGTCCATTCAATCTGTATAACGCGGTAGTGACCGCAGCCGATAAAGCCTCCGCCAACCGTGGTGTGCTGGTGGTGATGAACGACACCGTGCTTGATGGTCGTGACGTCACCAAAACTAATACCACCGATGTAGCAACCTTCAAGTCTGTTAACTACGGTCCGTTGGGTTACATTCACAACGGTAAGATTGACTACCAGCGTACCCCGGCACGTAAGCACACCAGCGACACGCCGTTCGATGTCTCTAAGCTAAATGAACTGCCGAAAGTCGGCATCGTTTATAACTACGCCAACGCATCCGATCTTCCGGCAAAAGCACTGGTAGATGCAGGCTACGACGGTATCGTTAGCGCCGGTGTGGGTAACGGCAATCTGTATAAAACCGTGTTCGACACCCTGGCGACCGCTGCGAAAAACGGCACTGCGGTAGTACGTTCTTCCCGCGTACCGACGGGCGCAACCACTCAGGATGCCGAAGTGGATGACGCAAAATACGGTTTCGTCGCTTCTGGCACGCTGAACCCGCAAAAAGCGCGCGTTCTGCTGCAACTGGCACTGACGCAAACCAAAGATCCACAGCAGATCCAGCAGATTTTCAATCAGTACTAATCGCCTCGCCCCGGTATCGTGCCGGGGCTTTTTCACTTCAGACTCACGTCCATTGCCAATTGTAATTACCATGATGATAATCATCAGAATAAATTATTCCTCGCGAGGGTTTTCTGGTGAAAAAGCAATGGATTGTAGGCACGGCGCTGTTTGTGTTGATGTCTGGTAATGGCTGGGCCGATGGCGAACCGCCAACTGAAAATGTCTTAAAAGAACAATTCAACAAGCAGTATCACGGTATTCTCAAGCTTGATGCCATCAGTTTAAAAAACCTTGATGCGAAAGGTAATCAGGCCACCTGGTCAGCGGAAGGCGATGTTTCTTCCAGTGATGATCTCTATGCCTGGGTTGGTCAACTGGCAGACTACCAACTACTGGAGCAGACCTGGACGAAAGATAAGCCCGTAAAATTTTCGGCGATGTTAACCAGTAAAGGAACACCTGCGTCTGGCTGGACGGTGAGCTTTTACTCTTTTCAGGCAGCAGCCAGCGATCGTGGACGGGTGGTCGACGATATCAAAACGAATAATAAATATCTGATCGTGAATAGCGAAGATTTCAATTATCGCTTTAGTCAGCTTGAGTCAGCGTTGAATACCCAGAAGAACTCGATTCCTGCGCTGGAAAAGGAAGTGAAAGAGCTTGATAAGCAAATGGCGGCGGCGCAGAAAGCAGCAGATGCATATTGGGGAAAAGATGCAAACGGCAAGCAAATGACCCGCGAAGACGCCTTTAAAAAAATTCACCAACAGCGTGATGAGTTTAATAAACAGAATGATAGCGAGGCGTTCGCGGTTAAATATGACAAAGAGGTTTATCAACCGGCGATTGCGGCATGTCATAAACAGAGTGAAGAGTGTTATGAAGTGCCGATTCAGCAGAAACGAGATTTCGATATCAACGAACAACGGCGACAGACTTTTCTGCAATCACAAAAACTTAGCCGTAAATTGCAGGATGACTGGATAACGCTCGAAAAAGGGCAATATCCGTTAACGATGAAAGTTTCAGAAATAAATAGTAAAAAAGTCGCGATTTTGATGAAAATTGACGATATCAATAAGGCCTGCGATCGCTGGAAAAAAGATACCGAAGAATTACGGCGTAATGGGGTGATTAAGTAATTTCTGCGATGACGCATGACTTGTAGCCGGATGCTGCGTTCACGCCGCATCCGGCTACACAAATTTACTCCGCCAGAAAAAGCTCCAGCAGCGAATTTAAAAACAACTTCCCATGTTCCGTTATCTGCCAGTAATCCGCACACTCAGTGAGATAACCCTGGGCAATCGCCTCGTCTAACTGTGGGCGAATCACATCTTCGCAAAGCCCAGTATACGCACTAAACTCCACGCGCGGCGCAGCCTCCAGCAGACGGAAGCGGTTCATAAAGAACTCAAACGGCTTATCTGCAGCTTCGACATCACGCTGGCTTTCCAGATACCTTCCCTGCATAAAACCACGCGGATGACGCGTTTTGGTGGTACGCAGAATGCGCCCATCAGGGAAGGTCACTTTGCCGTGCGCGCCGCAGCCAATACCGATGTAGTCACCAAATCGCCAGTAGTTGAGATTGTGCTGGCACTGATAACCGGGTTTGGCGTAAGCGGAAGTTTCATATTGCTGATAACCCGCTGCGGTTAACAACTGATGCCCCTGTTCGAATATATCCCACAACGCATCGTCGTCCGGCAGCACCGGTGGTCGCGAACCAAACAGCGTATTGGGTTCGATGGTCAGTTGATACCAGGAAAGATGCGGCGGATTCAGTTCAATGGCCTGGCGTAGATCGCCAAGCGCCTCTTCTAGTGATTGATCCGGTAGCCCATGCATCAAATCGAGGTTAAAGCTACGCAGCCCCAGCCCGCTTGCAAGTTTTGCGGCACGTTTCGCTTCTTGCGGGCCATGAATACGTCCCAGCCGTTTCAGCTTTTCTCCGCTAAAACTTTGCACTCCAATGGAAATGCGGTTCACGCCAGCACGCTGGTAATCGACAAAGCGATCGGCTTCTACCGTACCGGGGTTCGCTTCCATGGTAATTTCTGCATCCGCTGCCAGCGGCAAACGTGCGCGCACACCGTCCAGCAGCGTTTGCATCGCCGGGCCGGAAAGCAGGCTCGGCGTACCACCGCCAATAAAGATTGTCTTTACTTCACGGTTCTGTGCGTAAGCGACATCGTTGTCCAGATCGTTAAGCAGATGCTGAACATAATCGTCGTGCGGCACTTCCCCTTTCAACGCGTGAGAGTTGAAATCGCAGTACGGGCATTTCTGCACGCACCACGGGATGTGAATGTAGAGACTCAGCGGCGGTAATTTAACCATTACGTAAAGCGTCCAGCAGCAGTTTCAACGCCTGACCACGATGGGAAATGGCGCTTTTCTCTTCGCGAGTCAGTTCGGCAGCGGTTTTGCCTTCGGAAGGCACGAAGAAAATCGGATCATAACCAAAGCCACCAGTGCCCGCCGGTTCGCGAGTAATCACACCCGGCCAGCTGCCGTGGCACACCAGCGGAGTGGGATCTTCCGCGTGACGCAGATATACCAGCACGCAGTGGAAACGCGCCTGACGTTGGTTGTCCGGTACGTCTTTCAGCGTTTCCAGCAGTTTTTGCAGATTCTTTTGATCGGTTGCGTCTTCACCGGAATAACGGGCGGAGTAAATCCCTGGCGCGCCGCCAAGTACATCTACCGCCAGACCGGAGTCGTCGGCAATCGCCGGTAAACCGGTCACTTTTGCCGCGTGGCGCGCTTTCAGAATCGCGTTTTCGATAAAGGTCAGGCCGGTTTCTTCGGCGGAATCAACACCAAGTTCCGTTTGAGCCACAATATCAAGACCGAAGTCGCTAAGCAGCGACGCCAGCTCACGCACTTTACCGGCATTGCCGGTTGCGAGGACAACTTTTTGCATAGGATACCTAATTAATTAACGCCGCGATTTCTGGCGGGATTTGTTGCGGATTAATGATTTTAATTTGTTTGTGGCGACCAAGTTCGCCTTTTTCAATCACCACCTGGCTTTTGGCTACCCGGAATTGCTTACCGAGAAATTTCACCAGATGGCTGTTGGCCTGGCCGTCAACCGGCGGCGCGGTAATGGCGACTTTTACCTCGTCGCCATGTAAACCGACAATAGAATCACGGCTGGCTTTCGGCTGAATATAGAGCCGCAAAACCAGGCCGTCATCGTTAACTGTTACGGCACTCATAACGCCATCCACAGCCCCGGCAGCAGCATGTTTCCTGTCGCCTGTAATACTTCTGCGACACCCATATTGATGACATACAGCAGCAGAACGAGGATCATCGGCGAGAAATCAATCCCACCCATTGCCGGCAGCAGGCGGCGAATCGGGCGCAGCAGCGGATCGGCAAGCTGAATCAGCACGTATTCAATCGGGCTACGACCCTGGCTTACCCAGCTCATAATCGCCATTACCAGCAGTACCCAGAAAATCAGCAGGCCGATGGTTTTCAGCAGAATTAATAAACCAGCAATCCAGATGATTGGCAGAAAGGTCACCACTTTAAACAGCACAATGGCTTTGATGAAACTGAGAATATAGGCAACCAGCAGCGAGGCGCTGTCAATTGTCCCCATTGCCGGAATAACGCGGCGCAGTGGCCCGATAATTGGCTGTGTCACTTTCACCACAAACTGTGAGAAAGGGTTATAAAAATCACAATGAGCCCACTGCATCCAGATGCGTAATAACAGCACCATGGTATACAGCTCAATGACCGTTGAAAGCAGGAAAGTCAACGTATTCATGGCGTTCCTTTAATTCCTTATTTTTTAGAGTAATCACGCGCACCAAAGATGGCTGTGCCGATGCGAACCATTGTGCTACCTGCCGCAATGGCGGCTTCCATATCGTCCGACATCCCCAGAGAGAGCGTATCGACATGCGGGTAGCGCGTTTTCAGTCCGGCAAATGCTACAGCCATTTGGCGTGCAACTTCAAACTGCCTTACATATTCTGACTCAGGCGCAGGGATTGCCATCAGCCCGCGCAGACGTAAACGCGGTAGTTCAGCGACCGCAGCCGCCAGTTTGTCCAGTTCTGCCAGTTGAATCCCGGACTTACTGTTTTCATCACTAATATTAATTTGAATCAGTACGTTAAGAGGCGGAAGTTCTGCCGGTCGCTGGTCGTTCAGGCGGGTAGCGATACGTAAACGGTCGATGGTATGACACCAGTCGAAATGCTCTGCCACCAGGCGACTTTTGTTGGACTGTAGCGGACCAATAAAATGCCATTCTAATCCTGTTACGCCCAGTTCCTGAAAGTGGCGAATTTTATCTACCCCTTCCTGAACGTAGTTTTCACCAAATTGACGCTGCCCGGCGTCGATGGCTTCTGCGATGGCGCTCGCAGGTTTTGTTTTACTGACTGCAAGCAGCGTAATTTCTTCTGGAGAACGGCCGCAACGCGTTGCAGCCGCTGAGATTTTGTCCCGGACCTGTGCCAGGTTATGCGCAATATCGTTCATTTTCCGAGGATCTTAGTATGAATATGGAAGAAATTGTGGCCCTTAGTGTAAAGCATAACGTCTCGGATCTACACCTGTGCAGCGCCTGGCCCGCACGATGGCGCATTCGCGGCAGAATGGAAGCTGCACCGTTTGACGCGCCGGACGTCGAAGAGCTACTGCGGGAGTGGCTGGATGACGAGCAGAGGGCGATATTGCTTGAAAATGGTCAGCTTGATTTTGCCGTATCGCTGGCGGAAAACCAGCGGTTGCGCGGCAGTGCGTTCGCGCAACGGCAAGGTATTTCTCTGGCATTACGGTTGTTACCTTCGCACTGCCCGCAGCTCGAACAGCTTGGTGCGCCACCGGTATTGCCGGAATTAATCAAGAGCGAGAATGGCCTGATTCTGGTGACGGGAGCGACGGGGAGTGGCAAATCTACCACGCTGGCGGCGATGGTTGGCTATCTCAATCAACATGCCGATGCGCATATTCTGACGCTGGAAGATCCTGTTGAATATCTCTATGCCAGCCAGCGATGTTTGATCCAGCAGCGAGAAATCGGTTTGCACTGTATGACGTTCGCATCGGGATTGCGTGCCGCATTGCGGGAAGATCCCGATGTGATATTGCTCGGAGAGCTGCGTGACAGCGAGACAATACGTCTGGCGCTGACGGCGGCAGAAACTGGACATCTGGTGCTGGCGACCTTACATACGCGCGGTGCGGCGCAGGCCGTTGAGCGGCTGGTGGATTCATTTCCGGCGCAGGAAAAAGATCCCGTGCGTAATCAACTGGCGGGGAGTTTACGGGCGGTGTTGTCACAAAAGCTGGAAGTGGATAAGCAGGAAGGGCGCGTGGCGCTGTTTGAATTACTGATTAACACACCCGCAGTGGGGAATTTGATTCGCGAAGGGAAAACCCACCAGTTGCCACATGTTATTCAAACCGGGCAGCAGGTGGGGATGATAACGTTTCAGCAGAGTTATCAGCAGCGGGTGGGGGAAGGACGTTTGTGAGGCGAAATTGGTTGATTAGCTTCGTAAATATGCTTGATTCGCTACGCTTATCAGGCATACAAACGCAGCATCCGGCAATAAACGTCTGATGCGACGCTAACGCGTCTTATCAGACCTACAGCCGTTGCCATATGTAGGCTGAATAAGGCGTTTACGCCGCATCCGGCAAGATGACGGTAATGACAATTCGCCAGGCTTATAAATCGCCTTAATAACCCTGCTCGAAATAACTTTCGAGAATGATAACCGCAGAGGCAGAGTCGACTTTTCCTTTGTTGAGCGCCCGGTAACCACCTTGTTCAAAAAGCCCGGAACGCGCTTCTACGGTGCTAAGACGCTCGTCATGTAGCTTTACTTCAACACCGAAACGACCATGAATACGGTTGGCGAATTTACGCGCCCTGGCGGTTAATGGCTGTTCGGTGCCGTCCATATTCAGCGGCAAACCGACGATGATTTCGTCCGGCTGCCACTCTTTCAGTAAACGTTCAATAAGGTTCCAGTCCGGCGTACCGTCCTGCGCTTTAATTGCAGGCAAAGGGCGAGCGGTACCGGTAATGCGTTGACCTACCGCCACGCCAATGCTTTTAGTGCCGAAATCGAAGGCGAGTAAGGTTCCGCTCATCAGGCGTGCCCCGCCACACCAGGCATAGTGAGAATATCAACACCAATCAGTCTTGCCGCATCGCGCCAGCGGTCGGCAATCGGCGTTTTGAACAGAATATTCAGATCTGCCGGGGCGGTTAGCCAGGCGTTGTCGAGAATCTCTTGTTCCAGCTGGCCTTTATCCCAGGAGGCGTAACCCAGCGCCACCAATACGTCAGACGGTTGTTTATCGGTGCCGAGCGTTTCAAGTACATCGCGAGAGGTGGTCATCACCGTGTTGTCTGAAATGCGAATACTGGAAGCAAAATTTGATGGTGGAGTATGCAAAATAAACCCGCGATCTTCAGCCAGCGGGCCGCCAAGCATAACCGGTTTGTCCAGACGGATTGATTCATCACGCGGCTCCGGCGTGATCTTCAGCTTTTCCAGAATCCCTTCAATTTTGAGATTTTCCAGTGGCTTGTTGACGATGATCCCCATTGCACCATTGGTATTATGTTCGCAAATGTAGACCACGGAACGACGGAAAATCGGATCCTGGAGAGCAGGCATGGCAATAAGAAAGTGATGCTGTAAATTCATTGTCAGAGGTTCTGTTTCCTGGTTCAAAAAAGCAACAGCGCCCAGTATGCGTGGAAAGAAGGGCGCTGTCACTCAGAGTCTCAACGAGTTCCCTCTCGTTAAGCTGGGTTATTGCTGCTGTAAACGTGCTTCGATGGCATCCATTAACATTCCGGTGATCGAGACCGGAAACTCTGCTTCAATCTCACGAATACAGGTTGGGCTGGTGACGTTAATTTCAGTCAGACGGTCGCCAATAATATCCAGGCCAACAAAGATAAGCCCTTTTTCTTTCAGCGTCGGCCCGACCTGGCGGGCGATTTTCCAGTCACTTTCAGTTAGCGGACGAGGTTCGCCACGACCACCGGCAGCCAGATTGCCACGGGTTTCGCCACCCTGCGGAATACGTGCCAGACAGTACGGCACCGGCTCGCCATCGACGACCAGCACGCGCTTGTCGCCATCTTTAATGGCAGGCAGATAATTCTGCGCCATGCAGTAGCGCGTGCCGTGTTCGGTCAGGGTTTCGGATATTACGCCGAGGTTCGGATCGCCTTCCTTCACCCGGAAAATAGACGCACCGCCCATACCGTCCAGCGGCTTAAGGATAATGTCGGTGTGTTTTTCCCAGAACGCCTTCAACTGTGCTTTATTGCGCGTGACCAGCGTTTCCGGTGTTAAGTCAGAGAACCAGGCGGTAAACAGTTTTTCGTTACAGTCGCGCAGGCTCTGCGGCTTGTTAACGATCAGCGTACCTTTCTCTTCGGCACGTTCCAGAATGTAAGTGGCGTAGATAAACTCGGTATCAAACGGCGGATCTTTACGCATCAGGATCACGTCGAGATCGGCCAGTGGCAGATCCTGCTCTCCCGTAAACTCGTACCATTTATCGTAGTTTTGTTCAACGCTCAGAGTACGCGTATGAGCACGGGCTTCACCGTTAATCAAATAGAGATCGGCCATCTCCATATAGTGAAGTTCGTAACCACGACGTTGTGCTTCCAGCAACATAGCGAAGCTGGAATCTTTCTTGATGTTGATGCTTGCGATGGGGTCCATCACGATGCCGAGCTTGATCATTATTCTTCTCCGTTAGCCCAGATCGCCAAAACGTACTTGTAGCGCAGTTATGGCGGTGAGCGCAGTTGTCTCTGTACGCAAAACGCGAGGTCCCAACAGGATATCAGTAAATTGATAGCGGGCAGTCATGGCAATTTCATCTGCCGACAAACCGCCTTCCGGGCCAATCAGCAGGCGGATGCGTTCGACCGGCAACGGCAACGTGTTGATGCTGTTACTGGCGCGCGGGTGAAGATTGAGTTTCAAGCCTTCATCCTGCTCTGCACACCAGGCTTCCAGATCCATCGCCGGACGGATTTCCGGCACCCGATTACGACCACACTGCTCGCAGGCGGCAATCGCAATTTTCTGCCACTGCTGGAGCTTCTTGTTCAGACGTTCGCTATCCAGTTTAACGCCGCAGCGTTCAGAAAAAAGTGGCGTAATGAGGCTTACTCCAAGTTCGATCGATTTCTGGATAGTAAATTCCATTTTTTCACCGCGCGACATCACCTGACCGAGATGAATATGCAACGGGGATTCACGATCGTCGAGCTGACCTTCCAGCACTTTTACTTCCACGCTTTTTTTGCTGGCGCTGGTAATTTCTGCATCAAAGACCTGGTTGCTGCCGTCAAATAATTGCAACGCCTGCCCAGGCCCCATACGCAGTACACGTCCGATATGGTTGGCGGCATCTTCGCAAAGCGCAATGTGAGAGTTGCTGATAAGTGGTTCTGGATGATAAATGCGGGGGATACGCATGGTTAAAAATCCGCGTCGTCTCCCCACGCGGTTGTCCGCGTGGGGTAGGGTTAACAAAAAGAATCCCGCTAGTGTAGGTTAGCTCTTTCGCGCCTGGCAAGCGCGTTGCACATACGGGTTATGATTGCCTTGCATCTTCGCAATACGTTCGTCGCGCTCGCACTCCCAGTCGGTCACCGGATACATCTTGTTCCAGGCGTTAAAAAGCTGCGTTTGCTGGCGTGAGAGTGTCAGGTTGTACTGGTCGCGCATATAGAAATAAGTTCGTGCAATGATGCCTCGCGTATGAGCGGGTGGTTCAGCCACTTTTTCTTTGAAATCCACCTTCATCGCGCACTGCCCGTACTGCCCTTCGCCGCCGTTCCACTGACTATACATAAAATTGCCGCGATCGCCGTTCACTTCGCCTATTGCGGGCTGAAGGTTATGCATATCGCTTTCCATTTTGCGATAAACCGGATCTTTGGCGCAGTTTTTACGTCCACCGTCTTGCCAGCACTGACGCTGGTGGCCGAACTGCCAGGCAGGAACCACATGTTCCCACTCTACGCGGCTGGCGCGGTTTTCATTTTTGCGCACCTGGTATCCGCACGACTCCAGATCCACGACGCCTTTTTTACCCTGCCAGTTGATTTTACATCCGCAGTAAAATGTTCCCGGCACATCAGCGTAGACTTTTACCGCTGCTGTTTTTGCCTGGGAAAAACTATTGATGCCTTCGGCTAACGCCGTGCCGGATAATGCTGCGCTCAGTACCACCGCAGCCACAGACAAATTACGGTACATCACTTACTCCGTGTTAAAACGAGCGAGCAACGTAGCGAAAGTTGTTTTGGTATGCAATCAGCCAGATCAGTAAAATTCCTGATAGTTCTACTGGTTATTGGGCAACCAGTTGTTCACCGCAGTGAACGCAGCGATAGACGGCCTCTCCACGCACCACGCGATTATGGCGGCGTACGGTAAGCTGATGCTCCTGGCATTTACAGCGGTAAGGGAAGGTGTTGCGGCGCACGGATTGTAGCTCAAACTGATGCGTGCGGCGGGCGGGAACGCCCAGCACGTTTTCCATCATCCACTTCCACTCTTTTCCATGCGGCGCCACGCGACCGAAGTGTTTCCAGACCAGTAAATGCGCCAGCTCGTGCGGTACGACTTCTTCTATAAAAGCCTCGCTGTTTTCCATCAGCAAAACCGGATTGAGGCGAATTTCATAACTGTCCAGCCATGCCGTTCCGGCGGATGTACCACGCTGGGTGTACGAAATTTTTGGCTCCGGGTAATTACGCCCCAGCTTCAGGTTGGCCTGGGCGAGTTTTTCCCGCAGGCGACGCATAACGGCCTGTTGGATGGCGATAGGGAGACGGGAAGTTTTCATAGCGGCTGAGGATAAAGCGAAGAAAAGATGACTGCAAGAGGCGGCTTCCTCCGCGACGGGAGGAAGCCTGAGGAGATTAATCGTGAGCGCCGATTTCGCGCAGTTTACGACCTTTCATCAGATTACGTTCAATATGTTCCAGCGAAACGTGTTTGGTTTCTGGCACCAGCCACAGCGTCAGCAGGATAAACAGCACGTTCAGAGCCGCATACACCCAGAAGGTGTTGGCGTTGCCCAGCGTGTTGAGCATGGTCAGGAACGTTGCGCCGACGATCATGTTGGCAATCCAGTTGGTGGCGGTGGAGCAGGTGATGCCAAAATCGCGGCCTTTCAGCGGCTGAATTTCGGAGCACAGTACCCAAATCAGCGGACCGGCGCTCATCGCAAAACCGACAATAAACATCAGCAACATGGCGATAGCGAAATACTGCGCCGACGATGAGTGAATACCGATATGCATCATTGTACCCAGCACGCCCATGCCAGCAGCCATCACCAGGAAACCCAGCGTCAGTGTTGGTTTACGTCCCCAGCGGTCAACAAGGCCGATAGCGATAAAGGTGGCGAGTACGTTGGTCAGGCCGACGATCACCGTCCCCCACATTTGCTCGGTGGTGTTGGTATAACCTGCCAGTTCGAAGATTTTCGGCGCGTAATACATGATGACGTTCATCCCGGTGAATTGCTGCATCACCTGCAACAGTACGCCAAGGAACACCGCGCGACGGAAGTTGCTGTTCTCTTTAAACAGCGCCCAACCACTCTGTTTAACCTGCAAACTTTCACGGATTTCATCCAGTTCGCGTTTCGCTTCCGCGCTGGTGTCGCGCAGGCGCAGCAGCACGCGTTCGGCATCAACAAAGCGACGTTTGGCTGCAAACCAACGTGGGCTGTCTGGCAGGAAGAAGACACCAATCAGCAGCAGAATTGCCGGGATGATAATCACACCCAGCATCCAGCGCCATGCGCCAGTGTAGCTGAAGGCGGTATCAGAAAGATAAGCACCGAGGATGCCGATGGTAATCATCAGCTGATACATCGAGATCATACTGCCGCGAATTTTTTCCGGTGCAATTTCAGAGAGGTAAAGCGGCGCGGTATAAGAGGCAACACCCACCGCCAGCCCCAGCAGAACGCGGGAAAGAATCAATACTTCAACGTTCGGCGCAGCCGCAGAAAACAGCGAACCGGCAACAAACAGGATTGCGCCGATCATCAGACTCTTTTTGCGCCCGAGTTTAAAAGAGAGCCAGCCACTGCCTACCGCACCGACTGCCGCACCAAACATCATGGAGCTTACGACCCATTCTTGCGTGTGCGAGGTAATCTGGAATTCATCTGCAATAAACGGCAGTGCGCCAGCAATTACACCGATATCCAGGCCAAAGAGTAATCCTGCCAGAGCGGCAAGGAAGCAGACGAAAAACGTCATTGCCTTGTTTGACCGCCCCTGTTTTTTAGCGTCAGGCATGATGCCCTCCAATATGTTATTTTTTATTGTGAATTAAGATAGGTGAGTACGACGTAAAAAGATGTGAGGCAAATCACATCAGTGTAATCGCTTACACTAGCATTTATAGTAGTTATAATTTAAGTGCATGAAAACAATTGATTTATATCATCATAGATTAAACATAGTTATCTGCAATTAAGACTTTGCTGAAAAGAAATGTAACAGTTATGAAAAATGAATCACAGGATGAAAATACTGTGAATATTTGCTCTTCGTGGTTGGTGTAATCGGTTTCAGTGATGGTGATAATTTGCGGATAAACGTGTTCAGCAATGGAAAGTTACTATCGTGTGGCGGCTTTTTGCCGGATGCAGCGTGAATAACAACGTTTGGAGTTTGTAGGACTGATAAGCGTAGTGCATCGGGCATTTTTTAGAAAAGAAAAAGGCCAGCATGAGGCTGGCCTTTGAAAGCAGAGATAAAAGATTACTTCAGACCGGCTGCATCGCGCAGCAGTTGCGCTTTGTCGGTTTTTTCCCATGGGAAATGTTCGCGACCAAAGTGACCGTATGCTGCGGTTTCTTTGTAGATCGGGTGTAGCAGATCCAGCATCTGAATCAGACCGTATGGACGCAGGTCGAAGAACTCACGTACCAGCAGGGTCAGCTGTTCAGAAGGTACTTTCTCAGTGCCGAAAGTTTCGACCATGATGGAGGTCGGTTCTGCCACGCCGATCGCGTAGGAAACCTGAATTTCACAACGGTCGGCCAGACCTGCAGCAACGATGTTTTTCGCTACATAACGTGCCGCGTAGGCTGCGGAGCGGTCCACTTTTGATGGATCTTTACCAGAGAATGCGCCGCCACCGTGGCGAGCCATGCCGCCGTAGGTATCAACGATGATTTTACGACCAGTCAGACCGCAGTCACCCATCGGGCCGCCGATAACAAAACGTCCGGTCGGGTTGATGAAGAATTTGGTTGCGGAAGTCAGCCATTCAGCGGGCAGAATCGGTTTGATGATCTCTTCCATCACTGCTTCTTGCAGGGATTTCTGGTCGATCTCTTCAGAATGCTGGGTGGAAAGCACTACAGCATCGATGCCGACGATTTTGCCGTCGTCATACTGGAAAGTAACCTGGCTTTTCGCGTCCGGGCGCAGCCACGGCAGAGTGCCGTTTTTACGCACTTCAGCCTGACGCTGTACCAGACGGTGTGCATAGGTGATTGGTGCTGGCATCAGCACGTCGGTTTCATTGGTTGCGTAACCAAACATCAGCCCCTGGTCGCCCGCGCCCTGTTCCAGCGGATCGGCACGGTCAACACCCTGGTTGATGTCAGGAGACTGTTTGCCGATGGCACTCAGAACCGCACAGGAGTTAGCGTCAAAGCCCATGTCGGAATGCACATAGCCAATTTCGCGAACGGTGTTACGGGTGATCTCTTCGATGTCTACCCAGGCGCTGGTGGTGATTTCACCGCCAACTAAGACCATGCCGGTTTTTACGTAGGTTTCGCAAGCAACGCGTGCTTTCGGATCCTGTTCGAGAATCGCATCTAAAACAGCATCAGAGATTTGGTCAGCAATTTTGTCAGGATGCCCTTCAGAGACGGACTCGGACGTAAAAAGGTGTTTTGCCATATTTAATATCACCAAAAGAGAATTTAGTTAGCTCAAACTGTTGTGTGGATTTTCTGTGGTAGCGGATCCTACCACGACTCTGCAGATTAAAAACACTGGCAGTCTGAGTGTTAATCAGTATGGATGGATTAACATCTGGACGGCTATTTTAGGTCACTTCTTCACCCAATTTCCACTTTTTTTTGAATCGTGTCTCATTCTGCTAAAAACGTAGCTGGAAATTTTTCCTGACAATGCTGGCATTCTGCGCATTTATCTTTTGCAATTTTCTGCCATTGTGGGGTATAAAACGCGGCGCGCGGCTTAAATAAAAAGCACACGACGTTTCTTTCGTGTTGCCACTTCCAGCCGGGTTGAAATCAGTGTTTTAGCTTGTTGGTTCGTCTTCGCAGGCGGCCGTGGAGGTGATACGAAATAATGAATCGTTGTCTGCTGCTTAATCTGTCGCACCGTTCTGGTGTAGATTCGTTCCCCGCATTCTGCATCTCTGCATTGCATACCTGCCGATGTTATACCCATCTCGGCGCTTCTCAGGATTCAAGAGCTGGCAACAGTTACTGAAGACTGAACAAGGGCGCTCTTGTAAAAAACAAGAGTTTTCTCGTGGTTTCGCCGAACTGTCACACTTACGTTCGGTTATGTGTTTAATAATGTTATGAAAAAGAAACCGGTTGCGCAGTCGGAGCGTCAGCATACGCTGCTGGAAAATCCGTGTGCTTATGGGTTGTTATCGCAGTTTCAGGCTGCGATAGTGGTTAACTGTTTTACACTTAATAAAATAATTTGAGGTTCGCTATGTCTGACGACATGTCTATAAGTTTGCCTTCGTCAGCGGGCGAACACGGTGTACTACGCTCCATGCAGGAGGTTGCAATGAGCTCCCAGGAAGCCAGCAAGATGCTGCGTACTTACAATATTGCCTGGTGGGGCAATAACTACTATGACGTTAACGAGCTGGGTCACATCAGCGTGTGCCCGGACCCGGACGTCCCGGAAGCTCGCGTCGATCTCGCGCAGTTGGTGAAAACCCGCGAAGCGCAGGGGCAGCGCCTGCCAGCACTGTTCTGCTTCCCGCAGATCCTCCAGCACCGTTTGCGTTCCATTAATGCTGCGTTTAAACGTGCGCGGGAATCCTATGGTTATAACGGTGACTACTTCCTCGTTTATCCGATTAAAGTTAACCAGCATCGCCGCGTGATTGAATCTCTGATTCATTCTGGTGAGCCGCTGGGACTGGAAGCAGGTTCCAAAGCCGAGTTGATGGCGGTGCTGGCTCATGCGGGCATGACCCGTAGCGTCATCGTCTGTAACGGTTATAAAGACCGCGAATATATCCGCCTGGCGCTGATTGGCGAGAAGATGGGCCATAAGGTCTATCTGGTTATTGAGAAGATGTCGGAAATCGCCATTGTGCTGGATGAAGCTGAACGCCTGAACGTTGTTCCGCGTCTGGGTGTGCGTGCGCGTCTGGCCTCACAAGGTTCTGGCAAATGGCAGTCTTCTGGCGGGGAAAAATCGAAGTTCGGTCTGGCTGCAACCCAGGTACTGCAACTGGTTGAAACGCTGCGTGAAGCCGGACGTCTCGACAGCCTGCAACTGCTGCACTTCCACCTCGGTTCGCAGATGGCGAATATTCGCGATATCGCCACCGGCGTTCGGGAATCCGCGCGTTTCTACGTTGAGTTGCATAAGCTGGGTGTCAATATTCAGTGCTTTGACGTCGGCGGCGGCCTGGGCGTGGACTATGAAGGCACCCGTTCACAGTCCGATTGTTCGGTGAACTACGGCCTCAATGAATATGCCAACAACATCATCTGGGCGATTGGTGATGCGTGTGAAGAAAACGGTCTGCCGCATCCGACGGTAATCACCGAATCGGGTCGTGCGGTGACTGCGCATCACACCGTGCTGGTGTCTAATATCATCGGCGTGGAACGTAATGAATACACGGTGCCGACCGCGCCCGCAGAAGATGCGCCGCGCGCACTGCAAAGCATGTGGGAAACCTGGCAGGAAATGCACGAACCGGGGACTCGCCGTTCTCTGCGTGAGTGGCTGCATGACAGCCAGATGGATCTGCACGATATTCATATCGGATACTCTTCCGGCACCTTTAGCCTGCAAGAACGTGCATGGGCGGAACAGCTCTATCTGAGCATGTGCCATGAAGTGCAGAAGCAGCTGGATCCGCAAAACCGCGCTCATCGTCCGATTATCGACGAATTGCAGGAACGTATGGCGGACAAAATGTACGTCAACTTCTCGCTGTTCCAGTCAATGCCGGATGCCTGGGGGATCGACCAGTTGTTCCCGGTTCTGCCGCTGGAAGGGTTGGATCAAGTGCCGGAACGTCGCGCTGTGCTGCTGGATATCACCTGTGACTCTGACGGTGCTATCGACCACTATATCGATGGTGACGGTATTGCCACGACAATGCCTATGCCGGAGTACGATCCGGAGAATCCGCCGATGCTCGGTTTCTTTATGGTCGGTGCCTATCAGGAGATCCTCGGCAACATGCACAACCTGTTCGGTGATACCGAAGCGGTTGATGTGTTCGTCTTCCCTGACGGCAGCGTAGAAGTGGAGCTGTCTGATGAAGGCGATACCGTTGCGGACATGTTGCAATATGTACAGCTCGATCCGAAAACGCTGTTAACCCAGTTCCGTGATCAAGTGAAGAAAACCGATCTGGATGCTGAGCTGCAACAACAGTTCCTGGAAGAGTTCGAGGCAGGTTTGTACGGTTATACCTATCTTGAAGATGAATAATTAAGATTATTCCACTGGCGGGTCGATTTATTTACGTAAATCGGCCCGCTTTCTTTTTATATATTCTTAAAAATAATTTGGCTGCTTTTCTTATTAAATAATCCCCCTACAATCGCTGTATTAATTAAATAGAGGGAACGGTTATGAAAAAATGGAAAGTACGTAGCGCGTTGGTGGCATTAGTCGTGCTGTTGGCAGGTTGCGCAAGTAATGCGCAGTATAATAGCAGTGCATCGGGCAATGTCGGCACCGCCTGGGGTGGAGATGTACACTCAACGGTTCAGGGCGTATCTGCTGAACGCGCCTGGCGCGATCCGGCAGAGATGATCGTTATTAATTATTCGACAAATATTCCTTCCGGCTACGACCGTGTTTATAGCATTCGTATTAACGAACTGGAATATGCTATTCGTGATGCAAATTTTAATTCTCTACCTATTACGCGAGTTTATGATTCATCAAATAATGAACCGCGATATATTGTTCATGCCAGAGTGGGGATGAATTATCAATTATATGTCCGTAACTACAGCCGGAACACTAACTATGAGATCGTTGCTACGGTTGATGGCCTGGATGTTCTGAATGGTAAACAAGGTTCGTTGAATAACAATGGCTATATTGTGAACGCTGGTGATTCGTTAGCGATTAAAGGATTCCGCAAAGATAAACATACCGAGGCGGCTTTTCAGTTCGCCAATGTTGCAGATTCCTACGCTGCCAATTCGGCGCAAGGCGATGTGCGTAATACCGGGGTGATCGGCTTTGCCGCCTTTGAATTGCAAGGCCCGGCGAAAAACGCGCTGCCGCCGTGCTCTGGACAAGCCTTTCCGGCAGACAACAATGGCTATGCGCCACCACCGTGTCGTAAATAGCAACCTCGCTTGATGCCTCGCCCATTTAAGGCGATAATTAGCGCAAACTTGTGTTTCGCAAATCCAACCCTTCCTCGTCGGGCCTAACGACGCGGAAGGGTTTTTTTATATCGACTTTGTAAGAGGAGTCCATCCATGAGCACCTTAGGGCATCAATACGATAACTCACTGGTTTCCAACGCCTTTGGTTTTTTACGCCTGCCGATGAACTTCCAGCCGTATGACAGCGATGCTGACTGGGTGATTACCGGCGTACCGTTCGATATGGCCACTTCTGGTCGTGCGGGTGGTCGTCACGGTCCGGCGGCTATCCGTCAGGTATCAACTAACCTGGCCTGGGAACACAACCGTTTCCCGTGGAATTTCGACATGCGCGAGCGCCTGAACGTCGTGGACTGCGGCGATCTGGTATATGCCTTCGGCGATGCCCGTGAGATGAGCGAGAAATTGCAGGCGCACGCAGAGAAACTGCTGGCTGCCGGTAAACGTATGCTCTCCTTCGGTGGTGACCACTTTGTCACGCTGCCGCTGCTGCGCGCTCATGCGAAACATTTCGGCAAAATGGCGCTGGTACACTTTGACGCCCACACCGATACCTACGCTAACGGTTGTGAATTTGACCACGGCACGATGTTCTATACCGCGCCGAAAGAAGGTCTGATTGACCCGAATCATTCCGTGCAAATTGGTATTCGTACCGAGTTTGATAAAGACAACGGCTTTACCGTGCTGGACGCCTGCCAGGTGAACGATCGCAGCGTGGATGATGTTATCGCCCAGGTGAAACAGATTGTGGGTGATATGCCGGTTTATCTGACTTTTGATATCGACTGTCTTGATCCAGCATTCGCGCCAGGAACCGGTACGCCAGTGATTGGCGGCCTGACCTCCGATCGCGCCATTAAACTGGTACGCGGCCTGAAAGATCTCAACATTGTTGGGATGGACGTTGTGGAAGTGGCTCCGGCATACGATCAGTCGGAAATCACCGCTCTGGCAGCAGCGACGCTGGCGCTGGAGATGCTCTATATTCAGGCGGCGAAAAAGGGCGAGTAAGCGCCGGATAGGATGCGCACGGTGTAACAAATGTGCCATTAATGTCGGATGCGGCGTGAATGCCTTATCCGACCTACGTTCGGCACCCGTAGGCCGGATAAGATGCGTCAGCATCGCATCCGGCAATGCGCACGGTGTAACAAATGTGCCATTAATGTCGGATGCGGCGTGAACGCCTTATCTGACCTACGTTAGGCACCCCCGGACCTTACTTAACCCCGTCTGCGCTCATACGATCGCGAATATGCTGGGCGCGTTCGGCGGATGCCGGATGGTCGTCAAACATTGAGCTTTGGCGACCTTCTTCCAGTTTCGCCAGTTTTTCAAAGCTGGTGGCGAGACCTGCCGGGCTGATGCCGCGTTGGCGCAACAAATCGTAGGAATAATCATCCGCTTCTGCTTCCTGGCGCTGGGAGAATTGCGAATTGACTAACTTCTCGCCCAGATCACCGAGTTGTGATTGTGACAAACTGCCGACAATCCCGCCCGCAGAGGCCGCAGCTACTCGCACGGCATTTGTACCAAGTGCTACCTGCATCCCTTTCTTCACATGGCCTAACGCCACGTGCCCCATTTCGTGACCGATCACCGCTTCGACTTCGTTATCGGTCATCATATCCATCAGGCCGCTATAAACGCGGATACAGCCGTTGGCCATCGCAAACGCATTCACATCCTTAGCCATATACACTTTGTAGTTCACCGGCTGACCGTTGATATTGTCGCCTAGCGCGTTAGCAATGGTGGTCAGTCGCTTAGCATATTCGCTATTGGCTGGCGCAATCGTCGCCTTGCTGTCCATCTCCTGACAGGCCTGATCGCTCAGGGCTTTCACCTGCGCATCACTCAAACTGTAGGCCTGAAAAGCTTCCGCTCCTGATGAGAGCAGTCCACTGGAGTCCATATTCTGGCAACCGGTCAGTACCGTTGCCACGCTCATTGCTACCAATAAGGCGCGAATTTTCATGTTTTCTCTTCCGCACAAGGTCAGGATTATTCTAAAAATGCGCCGTTTGCAGGTGAATCGACGCTCAGTCTCAGTATAAGGAAAAGCGCAGCGGACGGGCGAGCAGATTGCGCAACATGCGAGCATGATCCAGAGATTTCTGAAGCGGCAAAAGGATGTTCCATGTACATGACGCGCGGCTTGCGGTAAATTGTTGGCAAATTTTCCGGCGTAGCCCAAAACGCGCTGTCGTCAAGTCGTTAAGGGCGTGCCCTTCATCATCCGATCTGGAGTCAAAATGTCCTCACGTAAAGAGCTTGCCAATGCTATTCGTGCGCTGAGCATGGACGCAGTACAGAAAGCCAAATCCGGTCACCCGGGCGCCCCGATGGGTATGGCTGACATTGCCGAAGTCCTGTGGCGTGATTTCCTGAAACACAACCCGCAGAATCCGTCCTGGGCTGACCGTGACCGCTTCGTGCTGTCCAACGGCCACGGCTCCATGCTGATTTACAGCCTGCTGCACCTCACTGGTTACGATCTGCCGATGGAAGAACTGAAAAACTTCCGTCAGCTGCACTCTAAAACTCCGGGCCACCCTGAAGTGGGTTACACCGCTGGTGTAGAAACCACCACTGGTCCGCTGGGGCAGGGTATTGCGAACGCAGTCGGTATGGCGATTGCAGAAAAAACGCTGGCGGCGCAGTTTAACCGTCCGGGCCACGACATTGTCGACCACTACACCTACGCCTTCATGGGCGATGGCTGCATGATGGAAGGCATCTCCCACGAAGTTTGCTCTCTGGCGGGCACGCTGAAGCTGGGCAAACTGATTGCGTTCTACGATGACAACGGGATCTCTATCGATGGTCACGTTGAAGGCTGGTTCACCGACGACACTGCAATGCGTTTCGAAGCTTACGGCTGGCACGTCATTCGCGACATCGATGGTCATGACGCAGCATCTATCAAACGCGCAGTAGAAGAAGCGCGCGCAGTGACTGACAAACCGTCCCTGCTGATGTGCAAAACCATCATCGGTTTCGGTTCGCCGAACAAAGCTGGTACGCACGATTCCCACGGTGCGCCGCTGGGCGACGCTGAAATCGCGTTGACCCGCGAACAGCTGGGCTGGAAATACGCACCGTTCGAAATCCCGTCTGAAATCTATGCTCAGTGGGATGCGAAAGAAGCAGGCCAGGCGAAAGAATCCGCATGGAACGAGAAATTCGCTGCTTATGCGAAAGCTTATCCGCAGGAAGCCGCTGAATTTACCCGTCGTATGAAAGGCGAAATGCCGTCTGACTTCGACGCGAAAGCGAAAGAGTTCATCGCGAAGTTGCAGGCTAATCCGGCGAAAATCGCCAGCCGTAAAGCGTCTCAGAATGCTATCGAAGCGTTTGGTTCGCTGTTGCCGGAATTCCTCGGCGGCTCCGCTGACCTGGCTCCGTCTAACCTGACACTGTGGTCTGGTTCTAAAGCAATCAACGAAGATGCTGCCGGTAACTACATCCACTACGGTGTTCGCGAGTTCGGTATGACCGCGATTGCTAACGGTATCTCTCTGCATGGTGGCTTCCTGCCGTACACCTCCACCTTCCTGATGTTCGTAGAATACGCACGTAATGCGGTACGTATGGCTGCGCTGATGAAACAGCGTCAGGTGATGGTTTACACTCACGACTCCATCGGTCTGGGCGAAGATGGCCCGACTCACCAGCCGGTTGAGCAGGTGGCTTCTCTGCGCGTGACCCCGAACATGTCTACATGGCGTCCGTGTGACCAGGTTGAATCCGCTGTAGCGTGGAAATACGGCGTTGAGCGTCAGGACGGCCCGACCGCGCTGATCCTCTCCCGTCAGAACCTGGCGCAGCAGGAACGTACTGAAGAGCAGCTGGCAAACATCGCGCGCGGTGGTTATGTGCTGAAAGACTGTGCCGGTCAGCCGGAACTGATCTTCATCGCTACCGGTTCTGAAGTTGAGCTGGCTGTCGCTGCCTACGAAAAACTGACTGCTGAAGGCGTGAAAGCGCGCGTGGTTTCCATGCCTTCTACCGACGCATTCGACAAGCAGGATGCGGCTTACCGTGAATCCGTACTGCCGAAAGCGGTTACCGCTCGTGTTGCGGTGGAAGCTGGCATTGCTGACTACTGGTACAAGTATGTTGGCCTGAACGGTGCTATCGTCGGCATGACCACCTTCGGTGAGTCTGCACCGGCAGAGCAACTGTTTGAAGAGTTCGGCTTCACCGTTGAAAACGTTGTTGCGAAAGCAAAAGCGTTGCTGTAATCGGTAAGATGCTTTGTGAGAAGGGCCGCGAAAGCGCGGCCCTTCATATTGTTGGCAAAGTGCGCGTTGTTCATGCCGGATGCGGCGTGAACGCCTTATCCGGCCTACGAAATCATGCAAATTCAATAAATTGCAGGAACTGTGTAGGCTGATAAGCGTAGCGCATCCGGCAGTTTAGCCCTTGCCATCAGTTTCAAGAGCCGCAAACGCGGCTCTTTTTACTTGGTTGAGATAAACGGAACAGTACTACCGGGGATCATGGTATCGGGTAATTTGCCATCCCAACGCTCAGCAGTGGTAAGGGCAACAAGACCCGGATTGTCCCGCAGAGCCTCACCGCGCAGGCGGATAGCTTCAGCTTTAGCCGCACCTCTTACGCAATAGTCTCCGCTTTAGCTGCTGTCTGCTTCTGCCTGAGCCTGAGTTACGGCAATTTGCGCCTGGATTTTCTCCGTTTACAGATTTTGCTTACGTGTGGCAATGGCGACTTCCGCTTTCATTCGATCTTCAATCGACTTCTCATAAGCGTCAGAATTGAGCAAAGCAAGGAATATGCCCCCTCTGATGTGAGGATAACAGTCAACCCCGAATATTAAGAATCTATAAAGAAGGGGCTGTAAGATTTATTTTATCTGTTTTCGGACTTTCAAGCTATAAATGGTGAGCGTTATCACAAACACAATAATCATAAATTTGTCTTATTTGCAATTCAACTCACAAACAGAAAGTTGACTTTATAATTACTAATCGCAACCTGTTGTTATTTATGGCTTGTTTGTTTTTCCTCTTCTGGTGGTTCGCCTTTTTAGCCCAATTGCTTTCAATTTTTTGCGCGCGTATTTTATTTTCACCGACAGTCGGTACTCTAAAAATAGGGATAATTTATGCGGCTTATTGATTATTTTCCAGAATCATCAATCTCAGTGATACATGCAGCTAAAGACTGGAAGGAGGCTATTGATTTTTCGATGGCATCATTATTAACAAAAGACTATATCAGCGAGAATTACATTCAGGCTATTAAAGATTCCACCATTAGCAATGGCCCTTATTATATTCTCGCACCAGGCGTGGCAATGCCTCATGCGCGGCCAGAATGTGGGGCGCTCAAAACCGGGATGTCTTTGACGTTACTTAAACAAGGCGTTTATTTTCCCGGGAATGACGAACCGATTAAATTACTCATCGGGCTTTCTGCTGCCGATGCCGATTCGCACATTGGCGCTATTCAGGCGTTAAGTGAATTACTGTGCGAAGAAGAAATACTGGAACAACTCTTAACAGCATCATCAGAAAAACAATTAGCGGACATTATCAGCCGCGAATAATGGACTCTCTCCTCTACAGGATAATATTATGGAAAACAAGTCTGCTCGTGCAAAGGTTCAGGCTTTTGGGGGCTTTTTGACCGCTATGGTCATTCCCAATATCGGTGCTTTTATTGCCTGGGGTTTTATTACTGCATTATTTATTCCTACCGGCTGGCTGCCGAATGAACATTTCGCCAAAATTGTCGGCCCAATGATTACCTATTTATTACCGGTGATGATTGGTTCTACCGGTGGTCACCTGGTCGGCGGTAAACGCGGTGCGGTGATGGGGGGCATAGGGACGATTGGCGTAATTGTTGGTGCTGAGATCCCCATGTTCCTGGGTTCGATGATTATGGGACCGCTTGGCGGCCTGATGATTAAATATGTCGATAAGGCACTGGAAAAACGCATCCCCGCTGGTTTTGAGATGGTTATCAATAACTTCTCATTAGGTATCGCCGGGATGGCTCTCTGCCTGTTAGGTTTTGAAGTTATCGGTCCAGCGGTGTTAATAGCCAATACTTTCGTCAAAGAGTGTATTGAGGCGCTGGTACATGCGGGCTATCTGCCTCTGCTGTCTGTTATCAATGAACCTGCGAAAGTGCTTTTCCTCAATAACGCGATCGATCAGGGTGTCTATTACCCGTTGGGGATGCAACAGGCTTCGGTTAACGGCAAATCCATCTTCTTTATGGTGGCGTCGAATCCGGGGCCAGGGTTGGGGTTGCTGCTGGCGTTTAGTCTGTTTGGTAAAGGAATGAGTAAACGTTCTGCGCCAGGTGCGATGATTATTCACTTTCTTGGCGGCATCCACGAACTGTATTTCCCGTATGTGCTGATGAAGCCGCTGACCATTATCGCCATGATTGCGGGCGGTATGTCTGGAACCTGGATGTTTAATTTGCTGGACGGTGGTCTGGTGGCTGGCCCAAGTCCGGGGTCTATTTTTGCCTACCTGGCACTGACGCCGAAAGGCTCGTTCCTGGCGACAATTGCCGGTGTTACGGTCGGCACCCTGGTCTCCTTTGTCATCACTTCTCTGATACTGAAGATGGAAAAAACGGTGGAAACGGAGAGCGAAGATGAGTTCACCGAATCTGCCAATGCGGTTAAAGTAATGAAGCAGGAAGGCGCATTTTCATTAAGCCGTGTGAAGCGTATTGCCTTTGTTTGCGATGCGGGGATGGGCTCCAGCGCGATGGGCGCAACCACCTTCCGTAAGCGCCTGGAAAAAGCGGGGCTGGCAATAGAAGTAAAACATTACGCGATAGAAAACGTGCCTGCGGATGCCGATATTGTGGTCACACACGCCAGTCTGGAAGGACGCGTGAAACGTGTGACGGATAAACCGCTGATATTGATTAATAACTATATTGGTGATCCAAAGCTCGACACGTTATTTAATCAATTAACCGCCGAACATAAACACTGATTACAGAGGTAAAAATGAAAACCAAAGTTGCTGCTATTTATGGCAAGCGGGATGTCCGTCTGCGCGAATTTGAACTGCCAGAAATTACCGATAATGAACTGTTAGTGAGTGTAATTTCTGACAGCGTTTGTTTATCTACCTGGAAAGCGGCGTTACTCGGTAGCGAACATAAACGGGTGCCTGACGATTTAGAAAATCATCCGGTAATTACCGGGCATGAATGTGCCGGGGTTATTGTCGAAGTGGGTAAAAATCTCACTGGCAAATATAAAAAAGGCCAACGTTTTGTACTGCAACCGGCAATGGGATTACCCACTGGATATTCAGCCGGATACAGCTACGAATATTTCGGCGGTAATGCCACCTATATGATTATTCCCGAAATCGCCATTAACCTGGGCTGTGTATTACCGTATCACGGTTCTTATTTTGCAGCGGCGTCGCTGGCGGAGCCGATGTGCTGCATTATTGGCGCTTATCATGCCAATTATCACACCACACAATATGTTTATGAGCATCGCATGGGCGTCAAACCTGGGGGCAATATTGCGCTGCTGGCGTGTGCTGGCCCGATGGGAATTGGCGCTATCGATTACGCCATTAACGGCGGCGTACAACCGTCGCGGGTGGTGGTGGTCGATATCGACGAAAAACGCCTGGCGCAGGTGCAGAAGCTGTTGCCGGTGGAACTGGCTGCAAGCAAGGGCATTGAGCTGGTGTATGTAAATACCAAAGGGATGAGCGATCCAGTTCAGACGCTACGGACGCTGACAGGAGATGCCGGGTTCGATGACGTGTTTGTCTATGCAGCGGTGCCTTCGGTCGTTGAGATGGCTGATGAGTTGCTGGCAGAAGACGGCTGCCTGAACTTCTTTGCCGGGCCGACGGATAAAAACTTCAAAGTGCCGTTTAATTTCTACAACGTTCATTACAACAGTACGCACGTCGTTGGGACGTCAGGCGGTTCCACGGACGATATGAAAGAGGCGATTGCCCTTAGCGCCACGGGGCAGTTGCAGCCGTCTTTTATGGTTACCCATATCGGTGGGCTGGATGCGGTGCCAGAAACCGTGCTTAATTTGCCAGATATCCCCGGCGGTAAAAAACTCATTTATAACGGCGTGACAATGCCGCTGACCGCCATTGCCGATTTTGCCGAAAAAGGCAAAACAGATCCGCTGTTTAAAGAGCTGGCGCGACTGGTTGAGGAAACGCACGGCATCTGGAATGAACAGGCCGAGAAATATCTGCTGGCACAATTTGGCGTTGATATCGGGGAGGCCGCGCAATGATGTCCCTGGCGTGGCCATTATTTCGCGTTACGGAGCAGGCAGCGTTGGCTGCCTGGCCGCAAACCGGATGTGGCGACAAAAATAAAATTGATGGCCTGGCGGTCACCGCGATGCGCCAGGCATTAAATGACGTCGCTTTTCGTGGACGAGTGGTTATCGGCGAGGGGGAAATTGATCATGCGCCGATGCTGTGGATTGGCGAAAAGGTGGGCAAAGGCGATGGACCAGAAGTCGATATCGCGGTTGACCCGATTGAAGGCACCCGGATGGTAGCGATGGGGCAGAGCAATGCGCTGGCGGTCATGGCCTTCGCCCCACGAGACAGCTTGCTTCACGCGCCCGATATGTATATGAAAAAACTGGTCGTTAATCGACTGGCTGCCGGGGCAATCGATCTGTCTTTGCCCCTTACAGAAAACTTGCGCAACGTGGCGAAAGCGTTAGGTAAACCACTGGATCGGTTACGTATGGTTACGCTTGATAAACCGCGCCTGAGTGCCGCGATTGAGGAAGCGACGCAGCTTGGCGTGAAGGTTTTTGCTCTGCCGGATGGCGATGTTGCCGCCAGCGTGCTGACCTGCTGGCAGGATAATCCTTACGACGTGATGTACACCATCGGCGGTGCGCCAGAGGGCGTTATTTCTGCCTGCGCTGTTAAAGCATTGGGCGGGGATATGCAGGCCGAGCTGATTGATTTTTGTCAGGCCAAAGGTGACTACACCGAAAATCGGCAAATTGCAGAGCAGGAGCGCAAGCGGTGTAAGGAAATGGGAGTTGACGTTAACCGAGTGTACTCACTCGACGAACTGGTGAGGGGAAAAGATATCCTCTTTAGTGCCACGGGCGTCACGGGCGGAGAGCTGGTGAACGGTATACAACAGACGGCGAATGGGGTGCGGACGCAGACATTACTGATCGGCGGCGCGGACCAAACGTGTAATATAATAGATTCCCTGCATTGATGGTGATCTATCGGAAGACGAATGGCGACGCTGACAGAAGATGATGTGCTTGAGCAACTGGACGCACAGGACAATTTATTTTCATTTATGAAAACTGCGCATACCATTTTGCTCCAGGGAATACGCCAGTTTCTGCCGTCGCTGTTTATCGATAACGATGAAGAGATCGTGGAATATGCAGTGAAGCCGTTACTCGCCCAAAGCGGCCCGCTTGATGATATTGATGTTGCGCTGCGTTTAATTTATGCGCTGGGAAAAATGGATAAATGGTTGTACGCCGATATCACGCATTTTTCTCAGTTCTGGCATTACCTGAACGAACAGGATGCCCCCCCAGGATTTGCCGATGACATAACCTGGGATTTTATCAGCAACGTCAATAGTATAACACGCAATGCGACTCTCTATGATGCGTTAAAAGCGATGAAGTTCGCCGATTTCGCCGTCTGGTCAGAGGGGCGTTTTACCGGGATGGTCAAAACGGCGCTGACGCTGGCAGTAACGACAACCTTAAAGGAATTAACGCCGTGAAAATTGAATTAACGGTGAATGGGCTGAACGTGCAAGCGCAGTACCATGATGAAGAGATAAAACACGTGCATAAACCATTGCTGCGCATGTTGGCCGCCTTGCAGGCGGTAAATCCGCAGCGGCGCACGGTGGTATTTCTTTGCGCGCCACCGGGGACGGGCAAATCTACGCTAACGACCTTCTGGGAATATCTTGCACAACAAGATCCCGAATTACCCGCTATTCAGACGCTCCCGATGGATGGTTTTCACCATTACAATAGCTGGCTGGATGAGCATCAGCTTCGCCCTTATAAAGGCGCACCGCAGACGTTTGACGTGGCGAAACTGGCGGAAAATCTGCGCCGGGCAGTGGAAGGGGATTGTACGTGGCCGCAGTACGATCGACAAAAGCATGATCCCGTAGAAGATGCGTTACACGTTACTGCACCGATCATTATCGTAGAAGGAAACTGGCTGTTGTTGGATGACGAGAAGTGGCGCACGCTTGCGCAATTTTGTGATTTCTCGATCTTTATCAACGCGCCCGCAGCTGCGTTACGGGAACGGCTGGTGGGGCGCAAGCTGGCGGGAGGGTTATCGCTGGCAGACGCTGAAGCCTTTTATGAACGTACCGACGGCCCAAATGTTCGCCGGGTGCTGGAACAGAGTCTGCCGGCAAATTTGACCTTAATGATGACGGCTAGCGGTGAATATCGTCTGGCGGATTGATGTCTCTCACTACACCGCCTTCCAGTCTCACAACGCGAGAAAAATGACGCCGGGTAAACGCGGCGTCATGGCTGATTGCCACCACGCTTGCACCTCGCTGGCGGCACTTTTCCAGCCAGCTTTCAAATACCGCCAGCCATTGGGCATCAAAATCCCGGCTCGGTTCGTCAAGTAATAACAGCGGCGGTGTGAGAGCTTCCAGACTGGCGACGGCGACCATCCTTCGCTGTGCGCTATGCAGATCCAATGGATGCGCGCTGGCAACGTCTGCTAACTGACAACATTGCAGGGCGTATTCGGTGCGTTTCGCGATGTCTGCGGGTGAGTATTTTTGTAATTTCAGGCCAAACGCGACCTCTTCAGCGACGGTGCTATGAAACAGCTGGTTTTCCACTTCCTGAAACAGCACGCCAATCTTTGCCGCGCGTTGGCGGTTCTTAAGCGTATGTAATGCCTGTTGTTGCAATATTACTGTACCGGAAGATGGGGGAAGAAGACCCGCCATGATGCGTAATAGTGTCGATTTTCCCGCGCCGTTGTCGCCGGTCAGCGCCAGCCATTCACCTTGTTTGAGTTGCAGAGAAATGTCGCAAAGACAATCCGTTGCTGCGCCAGGCCAGCGATAAGTCACCTGATTTAACGTTAACATAATGGCCGGAGCACTCCGTTTTGCAGTTGCCACGCTTGCTGGCAATAGTTCAGGAAAGGTGTGCGATGACGTTCAAAAAGAATAATCAGCGAATCACATTCCAGCGCCCAGTGTTGTAAACGTTGCAACAGCATTTCGCTGGCTTGCGACGTCAGTCGGCTAAAGGCTTCATCAAGAATTAATAGTTTTGGTTGCATGGCGATAGCGCAGGCGATGACCACACGTTGGGTCTCTCCGCCGGAGAGCGTTGCTGGATGACGATGGCGCAACGGCTGGCACTCGGTCAGGGTCAGGGCGGCGTCAATGCGCGCCATAACCTCGGCTTCTTCCAGACACAGATTTTCTGGTCCAAACGCAATTTCCTCTTCCACGCTGAAGGTACAGCCGGAGAGCTGCAAATAGGGTGATTGTTGGACGAGCTGGATAGTGGCGGCTTGTTCGTTTAATGGGAGTTGCCCAATAGGCGTATCGAGGAGCATTCCCGTGCCAGCGATATCACCCGGCATGAAGTCCGGATACCAACCCGCCATCAGCTGCGCCAACGTGCTTTTGCCGCTGCCGTTGTCCCCAAAGATGGCGACCATCCCCGGGTTGTCATAGTGAAAGTCATAACAGAACGGAGAGTGCGTTAAGTACGTAGGACAATAGCGAAACTGTTCTAACGTAACCATAGCCACACTCCGGGTTCTGCCAGCATCAGCAATATCATGGTGTAACGAGCCACTTTTTGTAATTTACTGTCAGGTGGTGCCCATAGCGTAGTGCGCCGGTTATGTAAGCGAAATGCCCGCATATCCAGCGCCGCACCACGGATCGCCAGATCGTTAAGCGCATTGTGTGTTAGCGGAATAATTAACGCCGGCATCGCACGTAAACGCTGATACCAGCCTTCATCCAGCGGCACGCCACGCGCACGCTGTGCTTCATGAATAATCGCTAATTGCCGTTTTAACTGCTCAACGACCAGCAGCGATCCGGCAAACAGATAAGCGACGCCCGGCGGCAGGCGAGAAGCAAACAAAGCGCGGATAAAACATTGCACGGGTACGTACTGCATCCACAACTGCGAAGTGGAAACAATGGCCAGAATGCGCAGCCAGAGCGTAATAGCAAATGCCCAACGTTCTGGATTGCGCGGCGTTCCGCTTATCCATTCTGTCAGCCAGCCACCGTGCACTAGCCACAGCCCGACCCCCAGCGAAAACATCAACCAGGCGACATATTTTGCCCGTCGCCGCGTGGCTTTTAACGCAATGAGGCAGAGAAAGGTCGCCGCGCTATAGACCGGCAAAATGGTCTGCGCGGGCAGGATTAGCGTGGTGCAGGCCGCCAGCGCCCACAGCGTTAATGAGGTAAACGGATGCATTTAGCGCACGGCAGCCATCGTTGGAAAATGGCGCGTAGTGCGAATCGGCAGTTGTCTCAGTAAAAGCCAGACAATCACCGCCGTGAGAATTTTATCGACCAGGTTCGCGCCTATCACCGTAATCGCCACCGATTCCACCAGGTTTTGCCCCATAGAGTGCATCCAGGCAACGAACAAATCGGCTCCACTACCGGTTACGCCGCCGAACAGCGCAGTACGTAACGGTACAGCAACGACTGTGACCGCCAGGGTAATAATCACGCCGCTGACAACGACTTTCGGCAGGGTGCGAAACCAACCTACCCGCGCCAGCGAACCCGCGACCAGACCAATGATCATCGCGACGGGGGCAAAAGCGGCGGCGATCGGGTCGGTCAATAATCCCCAAAGTAAATTGGTCAGTAGGCCGGTCAGCATACCGACCACCGGCCCAAGCAGTACCGCGCTAATAAGCGTGCCGATGGAGTCGAGAAAAATAGGTAGTTTGACCATGCTGGCCAGTTGCCCGCCGATCATATTGATGGCGATAGAGATAACGATCAGCACCAGAGCCTGACTGGAAAAGTGGCGACGCGCCATAAGAAAACCTCTCTGAAAATAGTTAGTTAACGGGGGAAATATGCAACTCGTCGTAACCAGAAAGTGCACATGGTTGGCGACTGAATGCCAGTTCTTCCAGGCAGCCGATCACCAGTTCAAGCGTGGTGCGCACGGTACAGCCTGGCATCATATGACCGCCAAGCATCGCACCGTGTTGGTCGGAAACGCAGAGATGAAGATGTTCGCCCGTCTGTTCCAGCGTGCCGTTCAGTGAGATCACTTCAAACTTACCGCTTAGAAGGGTGGTGTTTTCTTGCCCGGCATAGCGCAAAGCAACATCAGTCAGACTGCCGGTACAACCAGCAATCCACGCAGCGTGAAGCTGTTGCTGCTGTGCGAAGGCGCGTAATTGAGAGAAAACTTCCTGATCGGGAAGCAGGCGCAGCGCGTAAAAGCGTGCAGTTGAAGAATAAGGGTGAGGCAATGTCATCATTGAAGTACTCCGAAACTCGGACGTATTGCGGATGATATCGACGCTGCATCAGTCATATTCTGATATAAGTCAGGGTTTATGACGGCACAACGAAAAGATTTTGCTACGCTTATTCGTGATTCTGCTTGGTGGAATAATTCCTGGCGAACCAGGGCGAAAAACGTGACGTAAGTCAGATAATTGTCTTCTTTGACTGGACAATCATTCCTTTTATTCCGCGTTTCGCTTATCCTAGCTGAAGCGTTTCAGTCGATTAAATGTTCGACAATTAACCAATCAGTCGCGATTTGCGACAGGTAAGGTTTTCCCGAACGATTTGCTGGACTACTCTGTCTGGCAAATTTGCTTAGAGAAAGCCTTGCAGGAGACCTATGACCGTACGCGTAGCGATAAATGGCTTCGGTCGCATCGGGCGTAATGTGGTTCGTGCTGTGTATGAATCCGGACGCCGGGCGGAAATCACCGTGGTGGCAATCAACGAACTGGCGGATGCTGCGGGCATGGCGCATTTGTTGAAATATGACACCAGTCATGGCCGTTTTGCATGGGAAGTACGTCAGGAACGCGATCAACTCTTTGTTGGTGATGACGCCATCCGCGTATTGCATGAACGTTCACTGCAATCGCTCCCCTGGCGTGAACTTGGCGTCGATGTGGTTCTCGACTGCACCGGCGTATATGGCTCCCGCGAGCATGGCGAAGCGCACATTGCCGCCGGGGCTAAAAAGGTGCTCTTTTCACATCCTGGCAGTAACGATCTCGACGCGACCGTTGTTTACGGCGTCAATCAGGATCAACTTCGTGCGGAACACCGCATCGTTTCTAACGCTTCCTGTACCACGAATTGCATAATTCCCGTCATCAAATTGTTAGATGATGCGTACGGTATTGAGTCCGGCACTGTGACCACAATTCACTCCGCCATGCACGATCAACAGGTTATTGATGCATACCATCCTGACCTGCGTCGCACCCGGGCAGCCAGTCAGTCGATTATTCCGGTCGATACAAAACTGGCCGCCGGTATCACGCGTTTTTTCCCGCAGTTTAACGATCGTTTTGAAGCGATTGCGGTACGTGTGCCAACCATAAATGTGACGGCAATTGATTTAAGCGTGACGGTGAAGAAACCTGTAAAAGCCAATGAAGTCAACCAGTTGCTGCAAAAGGCGGCACAAGGTGCATTTCATGGTATAGTTGACTATACGGAATTACCGTTGGTCTCTGTAGATTTTAACCACGATCCGCACAGTGCCATTGTCGATGGCACTCAAACCCGGGTCAGTGGCGCACACCTGATCAAAACGTTGGTCTGGTGCGATAACGAATGGGGCTTTGCTAACCGAATGCTCGACACGACGTTAGCGATGGCTACTGTTGCTTTCAGGTAAGACGCAAGCAGCGTCTGCAAAACTTTTAGAATCAACGAGAGGATTCACCATGTCTGTAATTAAGATGACCGATCTGGATCTTGCTGGGAAACGTGTATTTATCCGTGCGGATCTGAACGTACCAGTAAAAGACGGGAAAGTAACCAGCGACGCACGTATCCGTGCTTCTCTGCCGACCATCGAACTGGCTCTGAAACAAGGCGCTAAAGTGATGGTAACTTCCCACCTGGGTCGTCCTACCGAAGGCGAGTACAATGAAGAATTCTCTCTGCTGCCGGTTGTTAACTACCTGAAAGACAAACTGTCTAACCCGGTTCGCCTGGTTAAAGATTACCTCGACGGCGTTGACGTTGCTGAAGGTGAACTGGTTGTTCTGGAAAACGTTCGCTTCAACAAAGGCGAGAAGAAAGACGACGAAACTCTGTCCAAGAAATACGCTGCACTGTGCGACGTGTTCGTAATGGACGCATTCGGTACTGCTCACCGCGCGCAGGCTTCTACTCACGGTATCGGTAAATTCGCTGACGTTGCGTGCGCAGGCCCGCTGCTGGCGGCTGAACTGGACGCGCTGGGTAAAGCACTGAAAGAACCGGCTCGTCCGATGGTGGCTATCGTTGGTGGTTCTAAAGTTTCTACCAAACTGACCGTTCTGGACTCCCTGTCTAAAATCGCTGACCAGCTGATCGTTGGTGGTGGTATTGCTAACACCTTTATCGCGGCACAAGGCCACGATGTGGGTAAATCTCTTTACGAAGCAGACCTGGTTGACGAAGCAAAACGTCTGCTGACCACCTGCAACATCCCGGTTCCGTCTGATGTTCGCGTAGCAACTGAGTTCTCTGAAACTGCTCCGGCTACTCTGAAATCTGTTAACGACGTGAAAGCTGACGAGCAGATCCTGGATATCGGCGACGCTTCTGCGCAAGAACTGGCTGAAATCCTGAAGAATGCGAAAACCATTCTGTGGAACGGCCCGGTTGGTGTGTTCGAATTCCCGAACTTCCGTAAAGGTACTGAAATCGTGGCTAACGCTATCGCAGACAGCGAAGCGTTCTCCATCGCTGGTGGCGGCGACACTCTGGCAGCAATCGACCTGTTCGGTATTGCTGACAAAATCTCCTACATCTCCACTGGCGGCGGCGCATTCCTCGAATTCGTGGAAGGTAAAGTACTGCCTGCAGTAGCGATGCTCGAAGAGCGCGCTAAGAAGTAAAAAAATCACAGGGCAGGGAAACCTGCCCTTGTTTCAGCGCGCTTTTAAAGCACGCACTTTTTCTACAGCCCGACGATACAGGACAAAGAAACATGTCTAAGATTTTTGATTTCGTAAAACCTGGCGTAATCACTGGTGATGACGTACAGAAAGTTTTCCAGGTAGCAAAAGAAAACAACTTCGCACTGCCAGCAGTAAACTGTGTCGGTACTGACTCCATCAACGCCGTACTGGAAACCGCTGCTAAAGTTAAAGCGCCGGTTATCGTTCAGTTCTCCAACGGTGGTGCTTCTTTTATCGCTGGTAAAGGCGTGAAATCTGACGTTCCGCAGGGTGCTGCTATCCTGGGCGCGATCTCTGGTGCACATCACGTACACCAGATGGCTGAACACTACGGTGTTCCGGTTATCCTGCACACTGACCACTGCGCGAAGAAACTGCTGCCGTGGATCGACGGTCTGCTGGACGCAGGTGAAAAACACTTCGCTGCTACCGGTAAGCCGCTGTTCTCTTCTCACATGATCGACCTGTCTGAAGAATCTCTGCAAGAGAACATTGAAATCTGCTCTAAATACCTGGAGCGCATGTCCAAAATCGGCATGACTCTGGAAATCGAACTGGGTTGCACCGGTGGTGAAGAAGACGGCGTGGACAACAGCCACATGGACGCTTCTGCACTGTACACCCAGCCGGAAGACGTTGATTACGCATACACCGAGCTGAGCAAAATCAGCCCGCGTTTCACCATCGCTGCTTCCTTCGGTAACGTACACGGCGTTTACAAGCCGGGTAACGTGGTTCTGACCCCGACTATCCTGCGCGATTCTCAGGAATATGTTTCTAAGAAACACAACCTGCCGCACAACAGCCTGAACTTCGTATTCCACGGCGGTTCCGGTTCTACAGCTCAGGAAATCAAAGACTCCGTAAGCTACGGTGTAGTGAAAATGAACATCGATACCGATACCCAATGGGCAACCTGGGAAGGTGTTCTGAACTACTACAAAGAAAATGAAGCTTACCTGCAGGGTCAGCTGGGCAACCCGAAAGGCGAAGATCAGCCGAACAAGAAATACTACGATCCGCGCGTATGGCTGCGTGCCGGTCAGACTTCGATGATCGCTCGTCTGGAAAAAGCATTCAAGGAACTGAACGCGATCGACGTTCTGTAAGATATTCCTTTTTGCTTATCTCAAGACCCGCTTTGCGGGTCTTTTTTTTCGCCAAAAGAAAAATTGCCTGATGCGCTACGCTTATCAGGCCTACGTGAACTTAAATGCTTTCGTAGGACGGATAAGGCGTTTACGTCGCATCCGGCATGAACAAAGCGCACCTTGTCAACAATCTGAGGAGGCCAGCATAGCGGGCTTTTTTTCGCCAAAAGCAAGGTGATGCAGATGAGAATTTTGTGATCTATTTGGCAAAATTATACTTTATTGTTTACCCTTGTCAGACCGCCCGTCATAAGGCGGCGGAGTGTATTTCTCCATTTTGAGTCAGTTAAAAAGGAATATTGAATGGAAGATTTGAATGTTGTCGATAGCATACACGGTGCAGGTTCCTGGTTGGTGAACAACCAGGCGCTGTTGCTGAGTTATGCTGTAAACATCGTGGCGGCTCTCGCGATTATCATTATCGGTTTGATTGTCGCGCGGATGATCTCCAACGCGGTGAATCGCCTGATGATCTCCCGTAACATAGATGCCACCGTAGCTGATTTTATCTCTGCATTAGCCCGATATGCGATTATTGCCTTTACGCTGATCGCAGCGTTAGGTCGCGTGGGCGTTCAAACCGCATCGGTTATCGCCGTGCTGGGTGCCGCAGGTTTAGCTGTAGGTTTGGCGTTGCAGGGTTCTCTGTCCAACCTGGCCGCTGGCGTATTGCTGGTACTGTTCCGCCCGTTCCGTGCCGGTGAATATGTCGACCTCGGCGGTGTTGCCGGTACAGTGCAGAGCGTGCAGATTTTCTCTACGACTATGCGCACCGCAGACGGTAAAATTATCGTTATCCCGAACGGTAAAATTATTGCCGGTAATATTATTAACTTCTCTCGCGAGCCTGCGCGCCGTAACGAATTTATCATTGGTGTGGCGTATGATTCCGATATCGATCAGGTGAAGCAGATCCTGACCGATATTATCCAGTCTGACGATCGCATTTTAAAAGATCGCGAAATGACCGTGCGTCTGAACGAGCTTGGCGCATCCTCGATTAATTTCGTGGTCCGCGTCTGGAGCAACAGCGGCGATCTGCAAAACGTTTACTGGGATGTGCTGGAGCGTATTAAACGCGAATTTGATGCCGCTGGTATCAGCTTCCCGTACCCGCAAATGGATGTGAATTTTAAGCGGGTGAAAGAAAATAAAGAGCGTGAAGCGGTAACACGTTAACCATGTGAAGCGCCCATGAAATTCATGGGCGCACAACCACTTTAACGCATTGTTTCATCAAGTATATTGGCAACTTTTTGCATGACTTCCCCGGCATTGTCCACGCCTTCATTTTTTTGCTGTTCTACCCACTGCGTTTGCTCTTGCTGATAACCAATCGCTTTCTGCCAGGCGTCAAGTTCTGATTTTTTCAGATAGCGAACATGTGCACCTTCCTGCTCAAGCGTTTTTACCATGCTGGTCAAATTGTTATCTAATCCCTGACCCAGCACCTTCTGGGTTGTAATGGCTGCTCGTTGAATCGCCTCGCGATCTTGAGTACTGAGGCTTTCCCAGGTGTGTTTATTCATCGTCAAAAGATAAACATGACCGAGCCAGAGCGAAGGGGAGAGCAACACATTCGGCGCAGCACGTTCAGCATGGATGTCATATCCGCTATCGAGATTGACCATTAAGCCCTCGAGTTTTCCGTCGCGGAGTGCTGTCGTAATTTGCTCATTCCACGGTAAGGTTACGGTTTTTGCTCCCGTATGATTTAAATAAGCCCGATGCCAGAAACTGGCTGTTCGCCAGGAAGTTCCCTGAAGATCGGTTAATGTCTGAATGGGCATGGTGGAAAAAAAACCTACCGGATAGCCAAGGAAAAATTGTAAGTTCACAACATTGTTACGCTCAAATTCAGCGTTAAATTCGGGAATTTCCGCATATACGCGACGAAAGAATTCTACCTGACTGGCTCCATGTCCCGGGCCAATAGCAAAGCTCTTGAAGATTTGATGAAGCGGCAATTGTTTCGCAGTGTATTCTGGTACCACTATACCCATATCAGCTTTGCTGCCATCGCTTATCGTCGCCAGTGCGTCATAGCTGATGGCGGTTTCTCCGTTCCAGTGTGGTTCAATTTTCAAACGCCCCTGAGATTCTTTTTCAATTTCTGCAAAAAATGTATTTTGAATTAGCTGGGTACGCATTCCGCCATAAGATTCATGATCGGTATAGCGCAGGATTTTTTCTGCGGCAAAATTAGGGGGAGATATCAGAAGTAATCCTGATAACACAGAGAATAAGAATGGTTTGAATGTCATGTCAGTTCCTGCTGTAATTTTGTTGGTTGTTATTAATATTGAAAGCCGAGAACTTTAACAACTGAAATCAAACTTCATATTTTTAAAGTCTAGCCAGGCATTGCCTGCGCCAAAATTATACCCGCCGAAATACTCTTCAAACTCAATATAATAAGGAGAGATTCCATCTGGTATAGACTGCACGGAAACCATCGAACCACCGAGATGATCGGGCAAATGTGTGTTATTCCACTGGCGAGTTTCACATTTATTGTTTCCCTCTGCATCTTGAGAAAAATAATGAATGGACTGGTAATCCGTATCATTTCTTTCTGTGGGGCTAATTCCTGCGTTAGGATCAAAAGTACGTGGTCGGCATGAAATCGCCAGATTGAACGCCAGCAACGGCTCAGGAATGTTGCCCAATTTACGGTAAATAAAATTGCTTTCAGGCGTATCTTTTGGTCTGACGTTAGCTTGAAAATAACTAAAAGCACTGCCGATGGTCAGCCATTCTGGCGCATCTTGCTGGTCGCGATAGTGGTTAGGTATAAGTTCAGGCGGCTCACAAAATGGACCGTCGAATTCTTGCTGGGTCAGTAAAATCACTGCATAAGAACAGCCTAATATATCTTCCATCCGAAATAGTCGTGGATGGCGTTGCTTTTCTGCCAGCCAGAAAAGGTAAAGGTCGGGGTCTTGAGAAGGAGCGGTGGGATCAAAATGCTCAAACAGATTCAATATTTCTTCTGTAGATGGTGTTCCGCCATCGTTGTGCTCGGGCGCAACCGCAAAGAAAGATAACGCGACAATCTCCGGGCCATAAATCTGATAATCCTTCGGTAACAGCAAGGTAAAACCGTGCTTCAATGGGAATCCATTATTTGGGTCCAGAGGCCATTGTTCTGGCGTTATTCCCGGCGGTAGCCCAAAGCACCAACCTTGTTGGCGCGGCATATTTTCGTGGATAGGGTAGGAGAGAAGAGTAAGATCATGTGCTTGCATAGTGTTAGTCCTTTACAACGCGAGCAGGGAAGCGAGCCATAACGTCGTTTACGCTATGGGGAATGATAAGATTTTTATCCTAAAATCAGTCACCGAATAGAATTATTTAATTTAATATTAAAATTATTTATATGCTATTAGTATTATCAATTTTATCTAATAACAATCCCGCGCTATAGTCTCTGCATCAGATAATTAATTCGGAATATTCACCGTGTTTTCTTATTATTTTCAAGGGCTTGCACTTGGTGCGGCTATGATCCTGCCGCTCGGTCCACAAAATGCTTTTGTGATGAATCAGGGTATTCGCCGCCAGTACCACATTATGATTGCCTTACTTTGTGCAATCAGCGATTTGGTTCTGATTTGCGCCGGGATTTTTGGCGGTAGCGCGTTACTGATGCAGTCACCGTGGTTATTGGCCTTAGTGACCTGGGGCGGCGTTGCCTTCTTGCTGTGGTATGGCTTTGGCGCTTTTAAAACGGCGATGAGCAGTAATATTGAGCTGGTTAGTGCTGAAGTCATGAAACAGGGACGCTGGAAAATTATTGCCACCATGCTGGCAGTGACCTGGCTGAATCCCCATGTTTATCTGGATACCTTTGTGGTATTGGGGAGCCTCGGCGGGCAGCTCGACGTCGAACCAAAACGCTGGTTTGCGCTTGGGACGATTAGCGCCTCTTTCTTGTGGTTCTTTGGTCTGGCTCTTCTCGCAGCCTGGTTGGCACCGCGTCTGCGTACCGCCAAAGCGCAGCGTATTATTAATATTATTGTTGGTAGCGTAATGTGGTTTATCGCCCTACAGCTGGCGAGAGATGGTATTGCCCATGCACAAGCCTTGTTCAGTTAGGCGCTATCTGATGGAAAATAAAAACAGAGACGCTAAGCTTGCCTACAGAGGTTTTGAATTTTGGGCAAGTAAATTAACACGGAGAGACTAACGTGAAGTTCAAAGTTATCGCCCTGGCGGCATTGATGGGTTTCAGCGGGATGGCAGTACAGGCCAATGAACTACCGGATGGTCCGCACATTGTCACTTCAGGAACGGCAAGCGTAGATGCGGTGCCAGACATTGCCACTCTTGCTATTGAAGTTAATGTGGCAGCGAAGGATGCTGCTACCGCCAAGAAACAAGCGGATGAGCGCGTGGCGCAATATATCTCTTTCCTTGAACTCAATCAGATCGCGAAAAAAGATATCAGTTCTGCGAATTTACGTACCCAGCCAGATTACGATTACCAGGATGGCAAAAGTATTCTGAAAGGCTATCGGGCAGTGAGAACGGTAGAAGTAACAGTTCGTCAGTTAGACAAACTGAATTCGTTGCTGGATGGTGCGCTGAAGGCCGGTCTTAACGAAATTCGTTCTGTTTCGTTGGGCGTGGCACAGCCGGATACCTATAAAGACAAGGCGCGTAAGGCAGCGATAGATAACGCGATTCATCAGGCGCAGGAGCTGGCAAATGGCTTTAATCGCAAACTGGGACCGGTGTATAGCGTGCGCTACCATGTTTCCAACTATCAGCCCAGCCCGATGGTTCGGATGATGAAAGCTGATGCCGCGCCGGTTTCTGCTCAGGAAACTTACGAGCAGGCCGCTATTCAGTTTGATGATCAGGTGGATGTGGTCTTCCAGTTAGAACCCGTTGATCAGCAACCTGCAAAAACACCTACCGCACAATAATACATTTAGCCCGACTCATTTGTCGGGCTAATGTCTTCACCTTATATCGTCTCCTTTTTCTGTAATTTTCTGTAAAACCATGATGCAATTACCTATCTTTGCTCGCGATTTCATCAAAGATTGAATAACTGAAACGGTTAAGCGGACAGTGATGTTTGGGAGAGGGTATGGATATTTTTATTTCGAAAAAGATGCGCAATTTTATTTTATTAGCGCAAACCAATAATATTGCTCGGGCAGCAGAAAAGATACATATGACGGCTTCACCGTTTGGCAAAAGTATTGCCGCGCTGGAGGAGCAAATTGGTTATACGCTGTTTACCCGTAAAGATAACAACATTAGCCTTAATAAAGCCGGACAGGAACTTTATCAAAAACTATTCCCGGTTTACCAACGACTTTCTGCTATTGATAATGAAATTCATAATTCCGGGCGTCATTCTCATGAAATTGTCATTGGCATCGATAATACTTATCCGACGATTATTTTTGATCAGCTAATCAGTCTTGGTGATAAATATGAAGGGGTGACTGCTCAGCCGGTTGAGTTTAGCGAAAATGGGGTTATCGATAATCTCTTCTACCGCCAGTTTGATTTTATTATCTCTCCGCAGCATGTATCCGCCCGAGTAAAGGGGCTGGAAAATCTAACTATCAGCGAACTGTCGCCGCTGCGGCTAGGATTTCTTGTTTCCCGCCGTTTTGAAGAACGTCAGGAGCAGGAGTTATTACAGGAGCTACCGTGGTTACAGATGCGCTTTCAGAACCGCGCTAACTATGAAGCGATGATTGATGCGAACATGCGCCCTTGTGGGATCAATCCAACAATCATTTATCGCCCCTACAGTTTTATGGCCAAAATCAGCGCCGTTGAGCGCGGACATTTTCTGACAGTCATTCCACATTTTGCCTGGCGACTGGTGAATCCGGCAACGCTGAAATATTTTGATGCGCCGCATACGCCAATGTATATGCAGGAATATCTCTATTCACTGAAAAATCATCGCTATACCGCCACGATGCTACAGCAAATTGCTGAAGATCGTGATGGTACGAGCAATTAACCCAGCATTGAACCCGTTTCGATCAAGTTACGATGCAGATCGAAAACGTGGCTAAGATCGTGGTGAATATGCCCGCCAGGGGCATTTTCCAGATAGCGATGCAGATAGTCACGGTACATGGGATGGGCGCAGTTATCGATGATAGCGCGTGCGCGCTGAAGTGGAGAGAGGCCGCGCAGATCGGCGATCCCTTGTTCAGTGATGATCACTTTCACGCTGTGCTCGCTGTGATCAACATGACTACACATCGGCACGATGGTTGATATTTTTCCTTCTTTGGCGATCGACGGCGCCATAAAGATCGACAGATAAGCATTGCGTTCAAAATCACCGCTGCCGCCGATACCGTTCATTAAATTAACACCGGCAACATGCGTTGAGTTGGCGTGCCCGTAAATATCAAACTCCAGGCCGACATTCAGAGCGATAACACCAAGGCGGCGGATAATTTCCGGGTTATTGGAAATCTCCTGCGGACGTAACACAATGCGACAGGAGAAATAGTCCATATTGTCATAAATCTTGCGCAGTGAATCGGCAGAGATAGTCAGACTGGAGGCGCTGGCTCCGGTGATTTTTCCGGTTTCCAGAAGATGAACTACTGATTCCTGTAGCACTTCCGAATACATCATAAACGGTGGAATATCCGGGTTATCCCCGAGACGCGCCATTACCGCATTATTGATGTTGCCTACCCCACTTTGCAGTGGCAGAAATTCCGGCGGAATGCGCCCCTGTGCCATTTCACGTAATAAGAAGGTAACCACATTGTCGGCGATCTGTTGGCACATGGGATTTTGCTTATCCAGCAGCTTACCTGCATCAGGTAAGTTGGTTTCCACGACCGCAACAATCTTTTTCGGATCAATTTGCACATAACGAGTACCGACGCGATCCATCGCATGGAAGATCGAAACGCTATTGCGTCGCGGTGGTGCGCCAGGAATCACAATATCCGCCAGTTCCGCAACGCGCGGATCATGATAGTGATTGAGTTCAATGATTACTTTCTTGGCCCGCAGTAACCAGGTCGGAGCGTTACCGATCCCACTGGTTAACCAGACACGTCCATCCGGCTCGATGGCTGAGGCTTCAATTACCGCAACATCAATGTCGCCGAAGAAGCCGTAGTTAACCATTTGCGCGACTTCGCTCAAGTGTAGATCAACAAAACTGACTGCCCCCTGATTGATCTTTTGGCGTAACCCAGATGATGTTTGATACGGAGCGCGCCATGAAACTGCGTTAGCTTCAGAGAGCACGTCATCGGCGGCGGCGCTAATTGACGCTCCGGTTAGCAGGCGAATCTGGTACGGTTTTTTCGCCTCATGTTGTTCGTTGGCACGATGAGCAATAGCGACAGGTAGAGCTTTAGGTGAACCCGCAGGGGTAAAGCCGCTGAATGCTACCATATCATTGTGCTGGATAATTTCCGCCGCTTCATCGGCGGTCATCCTTGCCCAGATCATATTCATCTTTTGCTCCTTCATTCGCTGAGCATTAATGCCCGACGAAAGTAGGTTTACGTTTTTCCAGGAAAGCGTTCATACCTTCCTGATAATCCTCGCTGTCATAAACCGCTCGGCGCATCCCCTGAATACGTTCAAATTCGTCTGAATTCATCGTGTGCGCCTCGCCCAGCACGCGCAGTTCTTCCTTGATTACCGCGATCGCCAGCGGTGCTTTTTCGGAAATGTGGTGTGCCATTTGCAGGGTGAAATCTTCCAGCTCGCTGATGTCAACAACGTGGTTGAGAATGCCAACAGCCAGCGCGCGTTGGGCGGTGACTGGCGAAGCGGTAAAAATCAGTTCTTTGACGATGTGGAAGCCCGCGTCACGGGTCAGGTTGTGGATGCCCACCAGGTTATACGGTACGCCAAGGTTAACTGGGGTCATTGAGAAGGTCGATGTGCTGGCGGCGATGATCAGATCGGAACTCATGATCATTTCAAAAGCACCTCCCCAGACGCTACCTTCGACCATTGAGATAATCGGTTTCGGGCATTTTTGGATCATACGGGTAATTTGCCGTAGCGGATCATCGTAAGAGAGAGGATCGCGACCGCCTGATGGCAGTTCATGGATGTCGTGGCCTGCGGAGAATACTTTGGAACCACTCGGGGCACGCAGGATGATACAGCGAATTTCGGGTCGGTTGAGATCGCTTAGCGCCTGGATCAGGTCGTCAATAAAGACTTTACTCAATGCATTGAGTTTGCGGCCATAGTTAAACTCAATGACCGCCACTTTGTTGATGATAATGACATTAACATACTGATAAAACATAAAAATTCCTTTAATCAAAATATTGAGTCTGGATAAATTCACTGAGCTGCCGCAAACCGGTGCGCGGCGAGAGCGTATTGTTTTTGACTGCTAATAGCGTCTGGCGGTAATAGCGATCGAAATCTTCATTCGCGAACAGGTGGTGCAGCACTTCTTCTTCGGTTTGTTTACGCAGCCATTCCACCGATTGTTGTTGCCGCATTTGTTGCAAACGACCGCTGGCGGTAAGTGCGGTTTTGAAATCGATAATTGCGCGCCAAATCTCATCGATACCGCATTTTTCCAGCGCGCTACAGGTGAGAACCTGCGGCTGCCATTCGTCATATTTGCGACGCAGAATATGCAGAGCGCCCTCGTACATATGGCGGGCAATGGCGACATTCGCGTGGTTATCGCCATCGTCTTTGTTAATGACAATCAGATCTGCCATCTCCATCAGCCCCTTTTTAATGCCCTGGAGATCATCACCACCACCGGCGATTTGCAGTGAGATAAAACAGTCCACCATGCGGGCTACTTCTGTTTCCGACTGCCCGACGCCGACGGTTTCAACGATCACCACGTCATAACCCGCCGCTTCGCATAACAGCATTAACTCCCGTGCCCGCTGGCTGGCGCCGCCCAGATGACCGGATGACGGAACCGGGCGAATAAATGCCGCATCGGCACGCGCCAGTTCGGTCATCCGGGTCTTATCGCCAAGAATGCTGCCACCGGTCACTGGGCTGCTGGGATCGACGGCAATTACCGCGACTTTCAGCCCCTGGCGAATCAGCAACATACCGAAAGCTTCAAGAAAGGTGCTTTTCCCCGCGCCAGGTGTGCCGGTAACGCCCAGGCGCAGTGCATTTCCACAAAACGGCATGATGGCGTCGAGCAACTGAGTACTTAGTTCCTGATGACGTGGATGACGGCTTTCTACCAGCGTCATCGCCTGGGCGAGCGTGGCACGCTCACCCTGACGTAAGCGCCGAATGTTGTCTGTCAGCGTGGCTTCGTTAATCATGACGCTGGCTAATCCGATTCAGTACATCACGTACGCTGTCGAGCATGGGAGTACCCGGACCATAAATCGCTGCCACGCCACGTTCTTGCAGGAAGGCATAATCCTGCGGTGGAATAACGCCGCCAGCGACTACGCAGATATCTTCGCGTCCCCATTTTTTGAGGGCTTCTACCAGTTCCGGGATCAGCGTTTTATGCCCGGCAGCGAGTGAGGACGCGCCCACCACATGAACGTCGTTTTCCACCGCCAGGCGGGAGATCTCTTCTGGTGTCGAGAACATCGGACTTAAATCAACGTCAAATCCAAGATCGGAATAGGCGCTGGCAATGACTTTGGCCCCGCGATCGTGTCCATCCTGCCCCATTTTGGCGATCAGAATGCGCGGGCGACGGCCGTTATCCGCGAGGAACTGTTCCGTTTGCGCAACAATCGCATCAAATTCGCAAGCTGATTTTTCCGACTGATGATAGCTTTGCGCAATCACGCCAGTAACACACTGGCTCGGCACCAGATAACGGTCAAAAGCGGCTTCCAGCGCATCGGAGATTTCACCCAATGTCGCGCGAACGCGTGCCGCATTAATAGCAGCAGCCAGCAGGTTTTCGTTTTGCAGTGCCGCATTAGTCAGAGCATTCAGTGCGGTGGTTACGGCAGCATCATCGCGGGTGGCGCGAATGTGCTCCAGTGAAGCAATCTGCTCGTTACGTACCATCACGTTGTCTATCTCAAGGACATCGGTTTCGTCTTCGTGATCCAGCTTGTACTTGTTAACTCCAACAATCACGCGTTTGCCCTGATCGATCAATGACTGCTCACGCGCAGACGCTTCTTCGATCATTCGTTTTGGCAAACCCGCTTCAATCGCTTTCGCCATGCCGCCAGCCTCATCGATCTGTTGGATAATAGCTCTGGCTTGTTTAACGATCTGATCGGTCAACGACTCAACGTAATAAGATCCGGCCAGCGGATCGACGGTGCGGCAGATTTCTGACTCTTCCTGAATGATTATCTGAGTATTACGGGCTATACGTGCCGAGAAGTCGGTTGGCAGTCCAAGTGCCTCATCAAAAGCGTTGGTATGCAGTGATTGTGTACCGCCAAGTGTGGCGCCCAACGCTTCAATGGTGGTGCGGATAACGTTGTTATAGGGATCTTGCTCGGTGAGACTCCAGCCTGAGGTCTGACAGTGGGTGCGCAGTGCCAGTGATTTCGGATCTTTGGCTCCAAATCCGCTTACCGCCTCACTCCAGAGATAACGTGCGGCGCGCAGCATGGCGACGTTCATGAAAAGATCCATACCGATGCCAAAGAAAAACGACAGGCGCGGGGCAAAGTCGTCAATTTTCAGGCCAGCAGAAAGTGCAGCTTTGATGTACTCAATTCCATCAGCGAGAGTAAATGCCACCTGCTGCACGCAGTTTGCTCCCGCTTCGCCCATGTGGTAACCGCTAATACTGATGGTATTAAAGCGCGGCATATTGCCGGAACACCAGGCGATGATGTCAGCGATAATACGCATCGACGGTTTTGGCGGATAAATGTAGGTATTGCGGCAGAGGTACTCTTTCAGAATGTCGTTCTGGATGGTGCCTGTGAGTTTCTCAGGCGACACGCCCTGTTCCTCTGCTGCCACAATATAAAACGCCAGGACCGGCAACACCGCCCCGTTCATAGTCATCGATACCGACATTTGATCCAGCGGGATCTGGTCGAATAGCACCTTCATATCTTCAACGGTGTCGATAGCGACGCCTGCTTTACCGACGTCGCCTGAAACGCGCGGATTGTCAGAGTCGTAACCACGGTGAGTGGCGAGGTCAAAAGCTACGGAAAGACCCTTTTGTCCGGCAGCGAGGTTACGGCGATAAAAGGCGTTAGATTCTTTTGCCGTGGAGAAACCAGCATACTGACGAATGGTCCACGGTTGAGCGGTATACATGGTGGCACGTGGACCACGAACGTAGGGGGGCAAGCCTGGAAGGGTGCCGGTTACTTCCAGATTGTCGAGATCGGCTTCGGTATACAGCGGCTTGATGGTTATCCCTTCCGCCGTTTGCCGTATCAGTGAGTCGACGTTTTTCTCCCGACGGCTCAATTCCTTGTTGGCAAGTTGTTGCCATTCCTGCACGTTAGACATTATTTGCTCCATAAAACGCAATCAAAATGGTGGGATGCGCTTACGGTGAGCTTTTTACACGGGGTTGTCGCCAGCAAAAAAAATGCATTGGGACGTCGTTTTTTGCCGCGTGAGATTTGTCTGTTTCGTGATGTTGTTCAAAGAAGGTAAAAAGAAAAAAGGAAAATGCCTGATATGTGCTACCAGGCATTAAGTGATTGATTAATCCTGACGAAGCACTTTGTGACCATAGTCGAGCAAAGCATCGGTGACTTTACGCATCATGCGGCTTTCTGGGGCAAAGCGGTGCCAGTAGAGCATTCGCCGTTGAAACAGCCCTGGCGTAAGGTCGATCAGCTCGCCGCTCGCCAGTTCTTTCTCAATTTGCAGGTGTGGGATCATACAGCAGGTTGTTCCCTGGCGAGCGAGTTGAACGAAGGCTTCAGACGAGTTAACGATATGGCACGGCACGCTACCTGGCGGCAGATCGAAGTTTTGCTGTAAAAATGCCTGGTGCATATCGTCAAGATGGTCAAACGCCACCACCGGTGCCTTGAGCAGCGCGGAGCGGCTTACTCCGTTAGGGAAGTATTTCTCGGCAAATGGTCTGGAGCTGACGAACAGATAGTCAAGCGCGCCAAGTTTATCGACAAGACAACTGGGCAGCGCCTGATGTTGAATACTCACCGCGCCAACTACTTCACCTCGACGCAGGCGTTCCTGGGTGCGGGTTTCATCTTCCACCTGCAAGTTCAGACGAATAGGCGAATCAGCCAGCACCGGAGCCAGCGCCGGTAGCAGCCAGGTTGCCAGACTGTCAGCGTTGACCGCCAGTGAAAGCAGTAGTGGGGTTGAACCGGTTTGTTCATCCCCCAGCCACTCTTCTTCCAGCAATTCGACCTGGCGAAGCAGTGCCAGCAGTTTTTGCCCTTGTTCTGTAGGTCGCGGCGGGACAGTACGCACTAATAACGGCTGCCCGAACATATTTTCCAGCTGCTTAATGCGCTGTGAGACGGCTGATTGCGTAATGCACAATTTCTGTGCCGCGCGCTCAAATCCTCGTTCACGTATTACCGCATCCAGTGCCTGTAATGTTCTGTAGTCCGGGCGTTTCATTGCTTTAACCTGCTCCTCAAATTTTCTTATGCCGAACTATGACATAATTTTGCTTTGGGTACAGAGCATTTAACGTATACAAAAGCAGCCATAATGGAAATTTTGACTGACAACACCGTGTTTATTTAGGCTTTGTGGAGCGTACAGGCAACGTTCTGTGGGCGAGTTACTGGCACTGGATGTGATTTTTATTGGTAATATTATCAATTAATTGTATTACAGAGCTTCACCTTTATCGGCGTAGTTTCAGATATGCAGACTGGGGGATAGAAGGGTAATCCTGATACCCAGATTTGCCGGGCTGAAAGAGGAGGCCCGCCATTGCCTGTTATTTCATGGATGAGTTATCCGCACGACTTGCTGACGGGGTCTGAATCGCTTTTTTTGTATATAATGCGTCTGAAATTTCATACCACAGGCGAAACGATCATGACGCAGGATGAATTGAAAAAAGCAGTAGGATGGGCGGCACTTCAGTATGTTCAGCCCGGAACCATTGTTGGTGTTGGTACAGGTTCCACCGCCGCACACTTTATTGATGCACTCGGCACGATGAAAGGTCAGATTGAAGGGGCAGTTTCCAGCTCGGATGCATCCACTGAAAAACTAAAAAGTCTTGGCATTCATGTATTTGACCTCAATGAAGTTGACAGCCTCGGCATCTACGTTGACGGTGCAGATGAAATCAACGGTCATATGCAGATGATCAAAGGCGGCGGTGCGGCGCTGACGCGTGAAAAAATCATCGCCTCGGTTGCAGAGAAATTTATCTGCATCGCGGACGCCTCCAAGCAGGTCGATATTCTGGGTAAATTCCCGTTGCCGGTGGAAGTGATTCCGATGGCGCGTAGTGCAGTGGCTCGTCAACTGGTGAAACTTGGCGGTCGTCCGGAATATCGTCAGGGCGTGGTGACTGATAACGGCAACGTGATCCTCGACGTCCACGGTATGGAAATCCTTGATCCGGTGGCGATGGAAAATGCGATTAACGCGATTCCGGGTGTGGTTACTGTTGGTCTGTTTGCCAACCGTGGCGCGGACGTCGCGCTGATTGGCACGCCTGACGGCGTTAAAACCATTGTGAAATGATCTGACGGGGGAGTTCGTTCCCCCGTTAAAAATTTTTTGCATTGTTAAATTTGGTGACATCTATCACGTTTTTAACTCACTTTTGCCTAACACGCTAAAGAAAGTCTCATCTTCAGCATTTTCTTCTGTTAATCAACCTCTCGTGATATTTCCTCAACATCGCGACGCAAACGTTCATATTGCCGCATTATTATTTTTTGATATGTTGAAAGGCGGATGTAAATCCACACACAACATTTCAAAGACAGGATTGGGTAAATGGCAAAGGTATCGCTGGAGAAAGACAAGATTAAGTTTCTGCTGGTAGAAGGCGTGCACCAAAAGGCGCTGGAAAGTCTTCGCGCGGCAGGTTACACCAACATCGAATTTCACAAAGGCGCGCTGGATGATGAACAATTAAAAGAATCCATCCGCGATGCCCACTTCATCGGCCTGCGATCCCGTACCCATCTGACCGAAGAAGTGATTAATGCCGCAGAAAAGCTGGTCGCTATTGGCTGTTTCTGCATAGGCACAAACCAGGTTGATTTAAATGCTGCGGCAAAACGCGGGATTCCGGTATTTAACGCACCGTTTTCGAATACGCGTTCTGTCGCCGAGCTGGTGATTGGCGAACTTCTGCTGCTATTGCGCGGAGTGCCGGAAGCCAACGCCAAAGCGCACCGTGGCGTATGGAACAAACTGGCGGCGGGGTCTTTTGAAGCGCGCGGCAAAAAGCTGGGTATCATTGGTTATGGTCATATCGGTACGCAGCTTGGCATTCTGGCGGAGTCGCTGGGGATGTATGTTTACTTCTATGATATTGAAAACAAACTGCCGCTGGGCAACGCGACGCAGGTGCAACATCTTTCCGACCTGCTGAATATGAGTGACGTGGTGAGCCTGCATGTGCCTGAAAACCCGTCCACCAAAAACATGATGGGCGCGAAAGAGATCTCGCTGATGAAGCCCGGCTCGCTGCTGATTAACGCCTCGCGCGGTACTGTGGTCGATATTCCGGCGCTGTGTGACGCACTGGCGAGCAAACATCTGGCTGGTGCGGCAATCGATGTATTCCCAACAGAACCAGCGACCAACAGCGATCCGTTTACCTCACCACTGTGCGAATTCGACAACGTCCTGCTGACGCCGCACATTGGCGGTTCGACTCAGGAAGCGCAGGAGAATATCGGCCTGGAAGTTGCGGGTAAATTGATCAAGTACTCTGACAATGGCTCCACGCTCTCTGCGGTGAACTTCCCGGAAGTCTCGCTGCCGCTGCACGGTGGCCGCCGTCTGATGCACATCCACGAAAACCGTCCGGGCGTGCTGACTGCGCTGAACAAAATCTTTGCCGAGCAGGGCGTTAACATCGCCGCGCAGTATCTGCAAACGTCTGCTCAGATGGGCTACGTAGTTATTGATATTGAAGCAGATGAAGACGTTGCTGAAAAAGCATTACAGGCAATGAAAGCGATTCCGGGCACCATTCGCGCCCGTCTGCTGTACTGATTCCCTTCTCTGACAAACAACGGGCAGGTCGCTGACTTGCCCGTTTTTTTATCCCTTTTCCCGCGCTTATCACTGCATTTGCAGTGTGCTGCAATCGCCTCTGCGAGTCTGCTCGAAGAAATAAATCAAAGCCAGATCAATGCGTTGCCTTTATTCGAAGAGGATTTACGATGGCGGGGCAGCACAGGGCTGTAACGGTAAAGCCCTCACCGAAGCGAG